>NZ_JBHWZJ010000610.1:0-2473 GCF_042728415.1 Streptomyces sp. NPDC060198
TATTCCTTTTTACCCCCCGTCCCCCTCCCCCGCGGGACCGGCTTTCATCGACACCGCCGACCAGTACTCCGGCGGTGATGCGGAGGAGACTGTCGGCGAGGTCCTCCTCCACCGTCGTGACGGTGCTCGCGACCGAGGGCCGGTTCCCTGTCCGGACGGGAGACGGCGACCCGGACGGGCGCGGCATCACGCGCCGGGCTGCTCACCCTGGGGATCGACGACAGCCTCCGGCGGCTGGGCGCCGACCGCGTCGACAAGATCGTCCCGCCCGGGGTGACCCGCAATCCCTCGGCCGTGGGCCTTGCCCGCCGAGGTGACGCGGGTCCGTCAGCCGGTGGGGAAGTCGCCGTTCAGCGCGGCGGCCATCCGCAGGTGCGGCCCGGCCTCCTCGTGCCGGCCCTGGCGCTCCAGCGTGCGTCCGAGCAGCAGGCGCGCGTAGTCCTCGACCGGGTCGCGCTCCAGGACGATCCGCAGCTCCGCCTCGGCCTTCCCGAGCCGCGCCGAGTGGTAGTAGGCGCGGGCCAGCAGCAGGCGCGGGGCGACCTGCTCGGGGACCTCGTCCACGAGCCCGCCGAGAATGCGCGCGGCGGTGAGGTATTCCTTCGCGTCGAAGAACAACTGCGCGCGGTTCCAGCGGTCGGCGGCCGTGCCGAACTCGTAGTAGTTCTCAGTCATCCTGTTCCTCCTCTGCTGCCGGCGGGGCGGCCGTTCGAGCCTCCCGCCCGGGGTGTTCGCGACAACATACCGTGATGGTTGAATATTCCACTAAATAGGTGAGGTGGCGGTCGCGCTTCCGGCCTTCCTGCCCCGCCGGAGCGCAATAGGTTGACCACCATGAGCAACCTCGATCGCCAGGCCACGCTGTCCGTCTGCGGAGGGCGGGGCTTCGTCGTCGCCGAACCGGTTCGTGAACTCCTCACCCCGCGCCACGTACGGCTGGGCGAGTCCACCGAAGTCCGCCGCCTGCTGCCCAACCTCGGCCGCCGCATGATCGGCGCCTGGGCGTTCGTCGACCACTACGGCCCCGACGACATCGCGGACGAGCCCGGCATGCAGGTGCCGCCCCACCCGCACATGGGACTGCAGACCGTGAGCTGGCTGCACGAGGGCGAGGTGCTGCACCGCGACAGCCTCGGAAGCCTCCAGACCGTACGCCCCAGGGAACTGGGGCTGATGACGTCGGGCCGGGCCATCAGCCACTCGGAGGAGAGCCCGAAGAGCCATGCCCGATTCCTGCACGGCGCCCAGCTGTGGGTGGCCCTTCCGGACGCCCACCGCCACGTCGAGCCCGGCTTCCAGCACCACGCGGACCTGCCCACGGTGACGGCCCCCGGCCTCACCGCCACGGTGATTCTCGGCGGACTCGACGGGGCGGTCTCACCGGGCACCGCCTACACCCCGATCGTCGGCGCCGACCTCGCCCTCGCCGCGGGTGCCGAGGCCCGCCTGCCGCTCGACCCGGACTTCGAGTACGCGGTCCTGTCGATGTCGGGCGAGGCCCACGTCGACGGCGTGCCCGTACTCCCCGGGTCGATGCTCTACCTCGGCTGCGGCCGTACCGAACTGCCCCTGCGCGCGGAGTCCGACGCCGGACTCATGCTCCTCGGGGGTGAGCCGTTCGCGGAGGAGATCGTCATGTGGTGGAACTTCATCGGCCGGTCAGCTGCTGAGATCGTACAGGCGCGTCAGGAGTGGATGGAGGGTCGGGGATTCGGTGAAGTGAAGGGATACGACGGCGAGCGCCTGCCCGCTCCGGTCCTCCCGGCCACCCCCCTGAAACCGCGGGGGAGGGTGCGCTGACCTGCGGCGACGGGGCTTGACACGCTGCCGTCGTGGTCGATTCCCAGCACTCCGCCCGCGCGCTTCCGGTGGACGCCGCTTCGGGGGAGACGGGGCGGACGGAGGTGTTGGTGCCGCCTGTGTCCGTTCCCAGGTTTGGCAGTCCGTGGGAAGGTTTGGCAATCCCCATGCTGACCCAATGCTGACTTTACTGACGAGTGGTCAGGTTGGCTTCGGCCTGCTGATTGGCAGGTGATGGTTCGGGGCCCGCGATGCTGGGTTCGGCTGGGCCGGCACGACCCGCTCGTAGGTCGAAGGGAGCGGGGCCTCCGATGGGGAGGAAGGTCCGCACGGTGGATCTCTCCCACTCGGTGGCCGAGGAGTTGAAGTGCTACATCGTGGCGTTCACCCGGTGGAGGTGGAGCTGCCGTGGGGGGTGCCGGACGGGGAGAGGAAGAGGTTCTCCCTGCTGCTCACCACGCGCTTCGGCAACGCCGTCGCGGTGAACACAAAAGGTACTGCCGCTCGCCGTCGCCGTCGGGGGGACGGTCGTCATCGCCGTCAACCACGCCGCACGCGACACCGGGCTGAGCGCCTCCGAGCCGGTCAGGCAACTCCTCGACGGCCGCGGAGGAGGCTCCGCCCACCTGGCCCAGGGCGGCGGCCTCCCGCCCGGCAGATGCTCTGGAAGCCC
>NZ_JBHWZJ010000611.1:0-2419 GCF_042728415.1 Streptomyces sp. NPDC060198
GAGGCAGCACGGGCCGCGGCGAGCCGGGCCGACGAAGCCGCCACGGCGGCCGAGGAGGCCGCGAAGGACGCGCAGCTGTACGCGGAGTCGGCCCAGGAAGCGGCGGAATCCGCCGAGCGCAAGGAAGCCAACCAGCAGGTCAGCACGGGCGCGGGCACCGGGATCGGCGGCACGTTCTTCGTCGTCGACGAGGACAGTGTCAAGGTCACCGACACCAAGCAGGACAAGCCCTGCGAGATTCCGCCTGGCTTCGGCACGAGTTGCACGGTCACCTTCACCTACACGTTCGACGTGATGGTCGACTTCTACCTGTGCGTCAACGACGCCGTCCCCGCGACGGCTTCGGGATGCCCGGCTTCCGACACCCAGCACCTGGGAACGGAACCCTTCACGGGCCTGAAGAAGGACGTCACCAAGACCTTCACGCAGATGGACATCCTCAAGGGCCTGCTCCAGACCTACCTGGCCGTGGGTAAGGCGATCCTCGTCCAGGACTTCGTGGACTGCTGGCACGGCAGCATCAGCGGCTGCGCCTGGGCGGCGTCCAACTTCATCCCCGGCAAGGCGCTGGGGAAGGTCGTCGAGGGCATCCGGGCCCTCGACGCGGCCATGAAGACCGGCGTCGGCGTCCGGGAGGCGTTCGTCGCCCTGAAGGCGCTGGACGACATCAACCCGGCGACGGTCGCCCGTCTCGAAAACACGGTCAACGGCTACGAGGACGTTGTTTCGCTCTGCCGGCGGAACAGCTTCCCCGGAGACACCCGGGTCCTCATGGCGGACGGCTCGCTCAAGGCGATCCGCGACGTGCGCCGGGGCGAAAAGGTTCTTGCCACCGACCCGTCGACCGGGCTCTCCACCTCCGAGCCGGTGACCGACACCTTCCGCCACGACACCACGCGCCTGGTCGACATCACGGTCGACGGCGCGGTACTGACCAGCACGGCCGGCCACCGGTTCCACGTGGAGGGGCGCGGCTGGACGTTCGTGTCGGATCTGCGCACCGGCGACCGCCTGCGCACCCCGGACGGCGCCCTGCACCGGGTGAGCGGCCTTCGCGACCGGGACGGGCTGACGCCGACCGAGGTCTACGACCTCACGGTCGACGAAGTGCACACGTTCTACGTCGGAACGCGAGGCACCCGGCCGCAGAACGTCCTGGTCCACAACTGCACCGACATCATCTCGGACGAGGGTTATGAGGGGGCCCATACCCTCGGCGACCACGTCAACAAGTCCAACACCGAGATGGCCGCCAAGGCCGAGGCGTCCAAGGGCGGCATCGCGACCCGGTGGACCGATGAGGCGACCGCGGCCGAGGCGGTGGACAAGGCCATGAGGGAGTGGATGCAGCAGCCCGGCAAGGCCGCGGAGCTGGAGGCGTGGAAGACCAAGCAGGCACAGCGGATCGGGAAGAAGCTGCCTTTCGTCTCGACCCGTGACCTGAAGACCATCGAGTGGGACATCCGCGGCATGGGCAGCTCGCTCGGGAAGAAGTGGGTGAAGAACGGCGTCCAGGGCGGACCGGCCGGCACTACGGTGGTCGTCCAGCTCAAATACGTCGGCAAGGCGCACAAGCCCAGCAAGTACGTCGTCTACACCGCCTATCTGAAGGACTGAGCATGACCGAGGAGATCGGGCTGACCTGGCTGGCGGAACAGTGCGACGCCACGGAGGATCTGCTCCCGCACGAACTGGACTGCCTGGTCGAGCGAGGCCCGGTCTCCACCATGGTCCTGGCCGCCGGACGGTCCGTCACCGAACTCCGGGGGGCGTCGTCCCTGCAACTGGGGCGTGACGTCCGACGCCTGCGGGAGTCGGACATCCCGGAGGAGGTGATCCGTACCGCCTGGATCGCGTCCACGGACCATGCGTTCGATCCCTTCAAGGAAGGTGTCGGCGTCCGTACCTGGCTCGACATGATCGAGGCAGCCTGGCTGGCCGAGGAATGCCGCAATTCCCCCGGCTTCGTCCGCCCGACGGCGGACCCGGTGACGGACGACGCTTCCCGCGCCGCCGTACTCCACGCCGTGGGTACCGTCGGCGTGGATCTCGCCCTGGCCGACGTGGCGGGAAGGATGTACGACGTGCTGCCCGTGGGAGACGTCGTCCCGGCGCTGGAGCGGGTGGTGACCGACGTCTGTGCCGACCTCGGCTACCGCTTGTTCCTGCGGGCTCTCAAGGCCTACGCCGTGCCGGTCGGCCCCGGAGCCCGTTCAGCTTTCGCCGTTCTGGGTGAGCGGTTCGGGTACCCGGAGGGCCTGGTCGTCCAGGACCTCGTCCGGGGATGAACCGGAGCCATCGGGGGGCTTGAAGAACCAGTCGCGCGGTGAAAGTGGCGCCGTCCGCCCGGAGGGCGGGTCCGGCGGCGTCCGGCGCATGCGATCGCACGGCGGAGGGGCGCCCCGATACTGGATGTATC
>NZ_JBHWZJ010000612.1:0-2412 GCF_042728415.1 Streptomyces sp. NPDC060198
CGGATCATCCGCCGGGCCCGGGGTGTGTCCGGGACCGGAGTCCGGCGCGTCGCGCGCGGAGCACCGGGCCGCCGGACGACGGGCGGCGGGGGTGGGGCAGCATGGAAGGACACCGAGCCGAGTGCGGGGAGACGCAGTGGAGAAGCCGAAGGTCGTTCTGGGGGTCAGCGGAGGCATCGCCGCGTACAAGGCGTGCGAACTGCTGCGCCGGCTGACCGAGTCCGGGCACGACGTACGAGTGGTGCCCACCGCGGCCTCGCTGCACTTCGTCGGCGCGGCCACCTGGTCCGCGCTCTCCGGGCACCCGGTCTCCACCGAGGTCTGGAACGACGTCCACGAGGTGCCTCACGTGCGCACCGGGCAGGCCGCCGACCTCGTCGTGGTCGCTCCGGCCACTGCCGACATGCTCGCCAAGGCCGCCCACGGGCTCGCCGACGACCTGCTCACCAACACCCTGCTCACGGCCCGGTGCCCGGTCGTGTTCGCGCCCGCCATGCACACCGAGATGTGGGAGCACCCCGCCACCCAGGAGAACGTCGCCACCCTGCGCCGCCGGGGCGCCGTGGTCATCGAGCCCGCCGTCGGCCGGCTCACCGGGGTCGACACCGGCAAGGGACGGCTCCCCGACCCCGCCGAGATCTTCGAGGTCTGCCGCCGGGTGCTGTCCCGGGGCGTCGCGGCACCCGATCTCGCGGGCCGTCACGTCGTGGTCAGCGCCGGAGGCACCCGCGAGCCGCTCGACCCGGTCCGCTACCTGGGCAACCGGTCTTCCGGCAAGCAGGGGTACGCGCTCGCGCGCACGGCCGTCGCCCGGGGCGCCCGGGTCACCCTGATCGAGGCGAACACCGGACTGCCGGACCCGGCCGGCGCCGACGTGGTCCACGTGGGAACCGCGATCCAGCTGCGGGAGGCCGTGCTGAAGGCGGCGGCCGACGCGGACGTGGTCGTGATGGCCGCCGCCGTCGCCGACTTCCGGCCCGCCGCGTACGCCACGGGCAAGATCAAGAAGCGCGACGACCGGGCGGATCCGGCCATTGAACTTGTGCGTAATCCGGACATCCTCGCGGAGCTCGCCACCGAACGGGCCGCACCCGGTCAGGTGGTCGTGGGGTTCGCCGCGGAGACCGACGACGTGCTCGCCAACGGGCGCGAGAAACTACGCCGCAAGGGGTGTGACCTTCTCGTAGTGAACGAAGTGGGGGAGCGCAAGACCTTCGGTTCCGAGGAGAACGAAGCGGTGGTCCTGGCCGCGGACGGCGGCGAGACGGCCGTGCCGTACGGGCCCAAGGAAGGCCTCGCCGACACCTTGTGGGGCCTGGTAGCCGCCCGCTTCCCGGGGTAGATTCACCCCCGCCGCACCCGCGTGGGCGACTCGGGAGAAAATAGGTCTCCACAGTGCTTCCGCGGGCGGGCCGTACCTCCGAATTCGCCAGTGCCGGACGTCACAGCGCTCCCAAGGGGCGAGACGTGTGGTCCAACCGCCGGAAGCGACCGATAAACTGGTCGCGGAACGTGCCGGGCGCAGCTCCCGGTCGTTCCACCCATGATCAGCCAGCAGCCGCTGCAACCCCAGGGAGCGATGTGTCCCGCCGCCTCTTCACCTCGGAATCCGTCACCGAGGGTCACCCCGACAAGATCGCTGACCAGATCAGCGACACGATTCTCGACGCGCTCCTGCGCGAGGACCCCACCTCGCGCGTCGCCGTCGAGACCTTGATCACCACTGGTCTGGTGCATGTCGCGGGTGAGGTCACGACCAAGGCCTACGCCGACATCCCCAACCTCGTGCGCAACAAGATCCTGGAGATCGGCTACGACTCCTCCAAGAAGGGCTTCGACGGCGCCTCCTGCGGCGTCTCGGTGTCCATCGGAGCGCAGTCCCCGGACATCGCCCAGGGCGTCGACACCGCGTACGAGAAGCGGGTGCTGGGTGCGGCGGCCGCCGAGGACGACGAGCTCGACAAGCAGGGCGCGGGCGACCAGGGCCTGATGTTCGGCTACGCCTGCGACGAGACCCCCGAGCTGATGCCGCTCCCGATCTACGTGGCGCACCGGCTCTCCCGCCGGCTCTCCGACGTCCGCAAGAACGGCACCATCCCCTACCTGCGCCCCGACGGCAAGACGCAGGTCACCATCGAGTACGACGGTGACAAGGCCGTCCGGCTCGACACGGTCGTGGTGTCCTCGCAGCACGCCTCGGACATCGACCTCGACTCGCTGCTCGCCCCCGACATCCGCGAGTTCGTCGTGGAGCACGTGCTGGCCCAGCTCATCGAGGACGGCATCAAGCTCGACACCGAGGGCTACCGCCTCCTGGTGAACCCGACCGGCCGCTTCGAGATCGGCGGCCCGATGGGTGACGCCGGCCTCACCGGCCGCAAGATCATCATCGACACCTACGGCGGCATGGCC
>NZ_JBHWZJ010000613.1:0-2409 GCF_042728415.1 Streptomyces sp. NPDC060198
GGGTCATCCCTGGCCGGGGCGGAGGCGTCGGTGCGGCGGGCGGTACGAGCACTCAGGCAGTGCGGGCACTCACCCGGCGAGCCGGATCAGGCGAGGGTCGCGATCGCCTGGTTGAAGGTCGCCGACGGGCGCATGACGGCGGCGGCCTTCTCCGGGTCGGGCTGGTAGTAGCCGCCGATGTCGACCGGGGAGCCCTGCACCGCGTTGAGCTCGGCGACGATGGTGTCCGCCTGCTCGGTGAGGGTCTTGGCCAGCGGCGCGAACGCCTCGGCGAGCTGGGCGTCGGCGGTCTGCGCGGCCAGCTCCTGCGCCCAGTACAGCGACAGGAAGAAGTGGCTGCCGCGGTTGTCGATGCCGCCGAGCTTGCGGCTCGGGGACTTGTCCTCGTTCAGGAACGTGCCGGTGGCGCGGTCCAGGGTGTCGGCGAGGACCTGGGCGCGGGCGTTACCGGTGGTCACCGCGAGGTGCTCGAAGCTGACGGCCAGGGCGAGGAACTCACCGAGGCTGTCCCAGCGGAGGTAGTCCTCCTTGACGAGCTGCTGGACGTGCTTGGGGGCGGAGCCGCCGGCGCCCGTCTCGAAGAGGCCGCCGCCGTTCATCAGCGGGACCACGGAGAGCATCTTGGCGCTGGTGCCCAGCTCCAGGATCGGGAAGAGGTCCGTGAGGTAGTCGCGCAGGACGTTGCCGGTCACCGAGATGGTGTCCTCGCCGCGGCGGATGCGCTCCAGCGAGAAGGCGGTGGCCTCTTCCGGCGACTTGACGGAGATGTCCAGGCCGTCCGTGTCGTGGTCGGCGAGGTACGTCTTCACCTTGGCGATGAGGTTGGCGTCGTGCGCGCGGGTCTCGTCCAGCCAGAACACGGCCGGGACGCCGGTGGCGCGGGCGCGGGTGACGGCCAGCTTGACCCAGTCCTGGATCGGCAGGTCCTTGGTCTGGCACATGCGGAAGATGTCGCCGGCGCCGACGGCCTGCTCCAGGACGACCCCGCCCTTGCTGTCGACCACGCGGACGGTGCCGGTGACCGGGATCTCGAAGGTCTTGTCGTGGCTGCCGTACTCCTCGGCCTTCTGCGCCATCAGACCGACGTTGGGCACGGAGCCCATGGTCGACGGGTCGAAGGCGCCGTTGGCGCGGCAGTCGTCGATGACGACCTGGTAGACACCGGCGTAGCTGCTGTCGGGCAGCACGGCCAGGGTGTCGGCCTCGTTGCCGTCCGGGCCCCACATGTGGCCGGAGGTGCGGATCATGGCCGGCATGGAGGCGTCGACGATGACGTCGCTGGGGACGTGCAGGTTGGTGATGCCCTTGTCGGAGTCGACCATCGCGAGGGCCGGGCCCTCGGCGAGCTCGGCCTCGAAGGAGGCCTTGATCTCGGCGCCGCCCTCGGGCAGGGAGTCCAGGCCCTTCAGGATGCCGCCGAGGCCGTCGTTCGGGGTGAGGCCGGCCGCCGCGAGCACGTCGCCGTACTTGGCGAAGGTGTTCGGGAAGAAGGCGCGGACCACGTGGCCGAAGATGATCGGGTCGGAGACCTTCATCATGGTGGCCTTGAGGTGCACCGAGAACAGGACGTCCTCGGACTTGGCGCGGGCGAGCTGCGCGGTGAAGAACTCGCGCAGCGCGGCGACGCGCATGACGGCGGCGTCGACGACCTCGCCGGCCAGGACCGGTACGGAGTCGCGCAGCACGGTGGTGGAGCCGTCGTCACCGACGAGCTCGATACGGAGCGAGCCGTCCTCGGCGATCACGGCGGACTTCTCGGTGGAACGGAAGTCGTCGACACCCATGGTCGCGACGTTCGTCTTCGAGTCGGCCGTCCAGGCGCCCATGCGGTGCGGGTGGGCCTTGGCGTAGTTCTTGACCGACGCGGGGGCGCGGCGGTCGGAGTTGCCCTCGCGCAGGACGGGGTTGACCGCGCTGCCCTTGACCTTGTCGTACCGGGCGCGGACGTCCTTGTCCTCGTCGGTCTGCGGGTCGTCCGGGTAGTCCGGGAGGGCGTAGCCCTGGGCCTGGAGCTCGGCCACGGCGGCCTTGAGCTGCGGGATCGAGGCCGAGATGTTCGGCAGCTTGATGATGTTGGCGCCCGGCGTCCTGGCCAGCTCGCCCAGCTCGGCGAGCGCGTCGTCGATACGCTGGTCGGCCGTGAGGCGCTCCGGGAAGCTGGCGATGATCCGGCCCGCGAGCGAGATGTCGCGGCGCTCGACCGTGACACCGGCGGTCGAGGCGTAGGCCTCGACGACGGGCAGGAACGAGTACGTCGCCAGCGCAGGGGCCTCGTCGGTGTGCGTATAGATGATGGTCGAGTCAGTCACCGGGTGCTCGCTGACGGAGGCGGTGACCTTGGTGTTGCCGAGGTTGTCGACGGCCAGCCGGGGGCGGCCGCGGAAGCGGCCCTTGACGGTCACCGGCACC
>NZ_JBHWZJ010000614.1:0-2399 GCF_042728415.1 Streptomyces sp. NPDC060198
TAAGAGACAGCGTGGTGGCGACGGCTGACCGCAGGCACCGGTCTGCTGGCTCTGATGGCCGGCGCGCTCGTCGGGGCCGGTACGGCTCCGGCCGCCGCGGCGGCCACCGCCTGGTCGCCGAAGACGGCGCCCATGACGACGCCGTGGACCAACCAGGTCTCCGTCGACCAGCCGTTGCCCGAGTACCCGCGCCCGCAGCTCACCCGTCCGGACTGGGCGAACCTCAACGGCATCTGGGACTTCGCGGTGACCGGCAAGGACGCCGGTCAGCCGGCGTCGTTCACCGAGCAGATCCGGGTTCCGTTCGTGGCGGAGTCCGCGCTCTCCGGCATCCAGCGCAAGATCACCGAGAACGACAAGCTCTGGTACAAGCGGACGTTCACCGTTCCGTCGAACTGGAGCGGCCGGCGGGTGCAGCTCAACTTCGGCGCCTCCGACTGGCAGACGACGGTCTGGGTCAACGGCACTCAGGTGGGGGCGCACAAGGGCGGGTACGACGCGTTCTCGTACGACATCACCCCGCAGCTGAACGGCGGGACGAACACCGTGGTGGTGTCGGTCTACGACCCGACGCAGACCGGCGGCCAGGCCGTCGGCAAGCAGCGGATCAACGACGTGGCGCCGCACTCGGGCGGCGGGATCTTCTACACCGCCGCGTCCGGCATCTGGCAGACCGTCTGGCTGGAGCCGGTGGCCACCGCGCACGTCACCCGGCTGGACATGACCCCGAGCCTGGGTGACAGCACCCTGCGGGTGAAGGTGCAGGCGGCGGGTGCCTCGGGCCGCAGCGCCCGGGTGACCGTCTCCACCGGCGGTACGACGGTGGGCACCGCGACGGGCGTGGTGGGCGCGGAGGTCTCCGTGCCCGTGCCGAACACGCACCTGTGGACCCCGGAGGACCCGTTCCTGTACGACGTGAAGACGGAGCTGCTCGACGGCACGGCGGTCACCGACACGGTGGGCGGCTACACCGGGATGCGGTCCATCGGACTCGCCAAGGTGGACAACATCCTGCGGCCGGTGCTCAACGGCAAGTTCGTCTTCCAGACCGGCACGCTGGACCAGGGCTACTGGCCGGACGGCATCTACACCGCGCCGACCGACGCGGCGCTCAAGTCCGACCTCCAGGCGCACAAGGACCTCGGGTTCAACATGGTGCGCAAGCACATCAAGGTCGAGCCGCAGCGCTGGTTCTACTGGGCCGACAAGCTCGGGCTCCTCGTCTGGCAGGACATGCCCGCGATGGACACCGGCAAGTCGCCGGACAGCGCGGCACGGACGCAGTGGGAGGCGGAGTACCACGCGATCATCGACCAGCACCGCAGCTCGCCGTCGCTGGTGCTGTGGGTGAACGAGAACGAGGGCTGGGGCCAGTACGACCAGGCCAGGATCGCCAACGAGGTGAAGGCGTACGACCCGTCCCGGCTGGTCGACAACATGAGCGGAGTCAACTGCTGCGGCGCGGTGGACGGCGGCAACGGTGACGTCGTCGACAACCACAACTACGTCGGCCCCGGCAACACCGCGCCCTCCGCGACGCGGGCGGCCGTCCTCGGCGAGTTCGGCGGGCTGGGCTGGAAGGTCGCCGGCCACGAGTGGTACCCGGGCGGCGGCTTCAGCTACGAGGACCAGGCGAGCGTGACCGCCCTCAACAACCGCTTCGTGGGGCTGATCGACAGCATCCGGATCGGTCAGCTGCCCGCCGGACTCTCCGCCTCGGTGTACACGGAGATCACCGACGTGGAGAACGAGGCCAACGGCCTCCTCACCTACGACCGCCAGGTGGTGAAGGTGGACACCGCCCGGGTGAAGGCCGCCAACCAGGCCCTCATCGCCGCCTCGAAGGCGGGGACGACGGCGGTGACGCTGCCCACCGGCGGCTACAAGTCACTGCGGGTCACCACCCCCGGCCACACCAACAAATACCTGCGCCACTCGGAGGCTCTCGCGTACACGGCGGTCGTCGACGCCAACAGCACCGCGTTGCTGAAGAGCGACGCCACGTGGAAGGTCGTCGCCGGGCTGGCGAACAGCAACTGCTACTCCTTCGAGTCCCGCAACTACCCCGGCGAGTACCTCCGGCACGCGAACTTCCGGGTCCGCCGGGACGCGAGCGACGGCTCGGCGCTCTTCAAGGCGGACGCCACCTGGTGCGCGGTCGCGGGGACGGGCGGGGTTCGTCTGTCGAGCGTCAACCTGCCCGGCAGCTACCTGCGCCACATCAACTCCGAGGTGTGGCTGGCCACTCCGGGCGGCACCAACGCCTGGGACAACGCGGCCTCCTTCACCGAGGACACCACGTGGTCGGTGGACGCCCCCTGGGCGCCGTGAGCTGACAGCGCCAGGTCCCGGTCGTCGGGGCCGTCGGTCGCTCGGTGGCCGGTCCGTCGGAATACTTC
>NZ_JBHWZJ010000615.1:0-2391 GCF_042728415.1 Streptomyces sp. NPDC060198
GGGGCCTTCTGCCGCCCCGGAGTCGCGCGGGCGCTACGTGTCTCCGCCGGAAGCCGGACGCGGACGCCGGTCCATGCCCAGCTCCCGCGTGGTCGCCGGGTTGAAGAGCAGGACCAGCGCGGTGATCACGACGGCGGCGAGCACGATCCCGGTGGGGATCAGCGCGCCGTGGGACTTCAGCAGCGTGTAGGCGACGGGCGCCCCCATGATCTGCGTGATGACCGTGGGGCCCCGGCCCCAGCTGCGGCGCAGCAGCAGACCCCGGGCACCCGCGAGCGGGATGAGGCCGAGCGCGATCAGGGTGGCTCCGCCCGTCACCGCCTGCGTGGGGCTCTGCGGGCGGCCGAGCATCCCCATCACCAGCATGTAGATCCCGCCGACGACGAGGGCCGCCCCTTCGAGGGCGGTGAGCGCGGCGAGGGCCTCGATGCGCCCCGGCTTGCCGGTCCGCCACCCGGTCCGCTCCCCGGACGCGGGCGACGGCGCGGGCGACGGCGCGGGCGACGAGGAGGGCGTGTTCGCTTGAGTACTCACGCGAGCCAGGTTGGCATCCCGCGGTCCGGAAAGCGAAGCCGGGGGCCGGTGCGTCCCTCCCGACACGCCCGGTCACGCCGGGTGACCGGAGTACGGACGATCACGGAGAGTGAGAGCATGGGGGAGGGACTGGGGACCGGTACCGCCTGGTAGGTAGGCTGGCAGTCATGCGCGCTCTCCTCGTGGTCAATCCCGCCGCCACCACCACCAGTGCGCGGACGCGCGACGTGCTCATCCACGCTCTGGCGAGCGAGATGAAAATCGAGGCCGTGACCACGGAGTACCGGGGCCACGCCCGGGATCTGGGACGCCGGGCAGCGGACTCCGGCTCCTTCGACCTGGTGGTCGCCCTCGGCGGCGACGGCACGGTGAACGAGGTCGTCAACGGACTGCTGCACCGGGGCCCCGACGACGGGCTGCCGAGTCTCGCGGTGGTTCCCGGCGGCTCGACCAACGTCTTCGCGCGGGCGCTGGGTCTGCCCAACGACCCGGTGGAGGCGACCGGCGCGATTCTTCAGGCACTGGCCGAGGAAAGCTCCCGGACGGTGGGGTTGGGGCGGGCGTTCGGCACGCCGGGCTCCGCCGACGAAGCGGTACCCGAACGCTGGTTCACGTTCTGTGCGGGTCTCGGCTTCGACGCCGGCGTGATCGGCCGGGTCGAACAGAAGCGCGAGGGTGGCAAGCGTTCGACCCACGCCCTCTACGTACGCCAGGTGCTCCGCCAGTTCGTCGACGAGCCGCACCGCCGCCAGGGGGTGATCACGCTGGAGGTGCCCGGCCAGGAGCCGGTGCACGAGCTGGCGCTGTCGATAATCTGCAACACCGCCCCCTGGACCTACCTGGGCAATCGCCCGATGTACGCCTCACCGAAGGCGTCCTTCGACACCGCCCTGGACATCCTCGGCCTGAAGCGGCTCTCCACCGCGCAGGTGGCCCGCTACGGCACTCAGCTGCTCACTTCCAGTCCTGACAAGGGCCCGCGCGGCAAGCACGTGGTTTCACGCCATGACCTCACGGACTTCACCTTGCATTCAAAGGTCCCGCTCCCCTTCCAGATGGACGGCGACCACCTGGGACTGCGTACGAGCGTGACGTTCACAGGCGTACGCCGTGCACTGCGTGTGATTGTGTGAGCGGAAGAACCCAAAGTCCTTTAACTCGAACGTTTGGGCTGGTTCCCACCCCTTAGAAGTACGGCTGTGACGGAGCCGACACCGAGGAATCAAAAAAAACTTTCCAGAAGGGGTTGTATCCGCCGCCGAGGTTTGCGAATCTCTACATGGCGATCGGGACGGCCCGCAGCATCGGCCTCCACTGAGAGCCAGAACCCCTCCCCACTGTGCAGACCACGACCAGTTCATCTGGACGTAGGCCCTTCACCTGCGGGGGGATTCGTGAAAGCGTTCACATTCACAAGCAACAAGCATGTAATACCAAGGAGAGGTAGCAGCCATGGACTGGCGTCACAACGCCGTTTGTCGTGAGGAAGACCCCGAGCTGTTCTTCCCCATCGGCAACACCGGTCCTGCGCTGCTGCAGATCGAGGAAGCCAAGGCCGTCTGCCGTCGCTGCCCCGTCATGGAGCAGTGCCTGCAGTGGGCGCTCGAGTCCGGCCAGGACTCCGGCGTCTGGGGTGGCCTCAGCGAGGACGAGCGCCGCGCCATGAAGCGCCGCGCCGCTCGCAACCGGGCGCGCAACGCCAGCGCCTGATTCGACGCCCCCGCGACAAAGCCTCAGCCCGGCGGCGCGTACGCAGCGTACGCACAGCCCCGCCTTCGAGTCGCAGCGCGCAGTACCCCGTAGCGCAGAAGAACGTGCTTGAACCGAAAGGCCCGGACCGTCACCACGGTCCGGGCC
>NZ_JBHWZJ010000616.1:0-2387 GCF_042728415.1 Streptomyces sp. NPDC060198
CGTTGAGGGGGGACGGAGCCGCTTCGTGGTCAAGTGACCGCCGAGTCAGGCGTGGCGACGGTTGCCGGTGACGAGACGGTACAGGGCGAGAAGGATGATCGAGCCGACGATGGCAGCGATCCATGTGGAGAGGTCGAAGAAGCCGTCGATGGAGTCGACTCCGAAGATGACCTTGCCCAGCCAGCCGCCGAGCAGGCCGCCCGCGATACCGATGAGCATCGTGATGATGATGCCGCCCGGGTCCTTGCCCGGCATGAGTGCCTTGGCGATGAGGCCCGCGAGCAGACCGATGATGATCCAGGCAATGATGCCCATGACGTCTCCCACCTGGTTTTATAAAGACTGTGTCAGGACAACGTCTGCGCCGAACCGCGGATCTCAAACACGACGGACGCACCCTTTCGCAGGACCGGCCGTGTTCCACGGTGTCGCACGAGGCGGCGGAGCCGGCGGTCGACGCGACGCCGCGGCGGACAGTGCCGGCCCGGGCCGAGCCGAGTTCGGCGGGTGCTCCTGGTCGTGTCCGAGCCCGTCACCCACACCCTGCGCCACGGCGGCGGCACCCGCACGCGTCGGCTGACCGCCCGCCACGACACCGTGCACGACCAGAGCCCGAAGGTTCCCCGCATGCGCACGCCCGGCCTGCGCGGCGGCAGCGGCGGCTTCGGCCGGACGCTGGTCGACCGCTTCGCGAACGCCACGCTCGTCACCCGCGACCCCAACGGCGGGAGAACTGCCGCCGCCACCTCCCCCGGTAGGCGCCTCGGGCCGCGTTCGCCCGCACGCGGTCATGCACGGCCGGGCGCACCGGATCGAGCGAACCGGAACAGGCTGCCCGTGTCGGTCCGAGGCAGGGTCCGGACCGGCACCCGGAGCCACCTGCCGACCACCCCCACCGTGTCACCGAGCCCTCATGCACTCCTCTCGTCCCACGGGTAGGGGCGACCCTTGTGCCGTGGGTCACGTTCGCGCGTGGCGGGGTGTGCCCCTGCTGTGCGGGTCGGGCATCCTCTCCCGGCGGCCGTACGAAGGGGTACGGCCCCGGTGACCGGCTGGGGGAGAGATGTCGCGACACGCGGGCAGGGAGCAGGGGCGGGGAACGGACCGGGGGCGGGGCGTGATCGAAGGGGCGTTCGCACTCCTTGAGGCGTTGCGCAGGTGCGGCGGGGAGGCAGGGCTCACCGAGATCGCCGCGGCCTGCGCCCTCCCCAAGGGGAGCGCGCACCGGCTGCTGGAGCAGTTGCTGCTGGTGGGCGCGGTCGAGCGGCGGGGCAGCCGCTATCGCGTCGGCTCGCAGCTCTACCGGCTCGGGCAGACGTGGGAGCCACACCCGGGCCTACGGGTGGCGGCCCGTCACCCGCTGCACCGGCTGCGGGCGGCGACCGGGGCGAGCGCGCTGCTGACCGTCCTGCACGACGGCCTGGCCCTCACCGTGGCGTCCGTGCCGGGCGAGGTGGAACCGCTGGTGCCGGTGCGGAACGGGATGAGCTTCCAGCTGGACACCGCGGCCGGCCAGGTGCTGAGCGATCGGGGCCAGGCCGGCTCCGGGGGCCGGCTGCCGGGGGCGGTGCTCGAGTGCGCGGAGGTGGTGGACGGGGTGTGCTGCGCGGCGCTGCCCGTGCGGGGGCGCGACGACCGGACCGTCGCCGCGATCGCCGTCATGACGTTGTCCGCGCGGGGGCTGCAGCGGGCGGCGCAGGAGGCGGCGCGGGCGGGCGCTGCCGTCACGGCGGCCCTCGTCCGGGCCGGCTCGTCCTCGCCCTGCCTGCCTCCCGTCCTGCACTACTGACTCACCGTCAGCCATGTGCTCGTGACGTCACCGGCTCTTCTCCACGCACCCGTTCCGCTGAGTGGAACGCGCGTAGAACGGCGGGCAGCGGTCCGGCAGTCTGTTCTTCGAGCCGGTCGGGGGACCGGCGAAAACCGAGACTACGGGGGACAACATGACCGTCCGACGACTGACCGCCTTCGCCCTCGCGGGCGCGCTGGGCCTCACCACGCTGGTGGGCGCCGCGGGCGCCGCACAGGCCGATCCGGTCGACTACGTGCAGATCCAGCTCGTCGACCTGTACTGCGGCGATGAGAGCGAGGGCGACCATGACGAGGCCTACCTCAACATCGCGGCGAACGGCGGCAAGGCCGTGAGGCTCTGGCCCGCCAACGCGTCGTACCAGACCATGGGCACCGGCTACCGCCGCGCCCTGGACGGGAGCAACGGCAACGCACTGCTGATCCTCGGCAAGACCGAGTCCCGCACGCTCTCGCTGTGGGACTACGACAGCACCAGCGGCGACGACCGGCTCGGCTCGGTGACCGTCACGGGCGACGAGTTCGGCGCGGAGACGCAGTACCGGGTGCTGGAAGGCTCCGGTGGCGTCTACACCATC
>NZ_JBHWZJ010000617.1:0-2346 GCF_042728415.1 Streptomyces sp. NPDC060198
CCGCGTGCGGTGTCCGGCCCGTCCCTCACGCGTGCCGTCGGCGATCAGGCACGCAGGGCCTGGACCGCGTCCTCCAGCCGCTTGCCGAAGTCGCCGTCGGCCCGGCGGAAGTTGTTCACCGCGCGCTCGGCGATGTCGTCGCGCGTGACCTTGGCGATGAACTGGGCGAGGTTCTCGATCAGGCGCCCCTTCTCGTCCTCGGTGAGCAGCCGGTAGAGGTTGCCCGCCTGCACGAAGTCGTCGTCCTCGGCATGCAGCGGCGTCACGTGATTGCCGGTTGCACCGTCGACCGGGGTCGGCTGCCAGAGCGGCCGACCGGTCTGGGCCGGACCGCCGAAGCTGTTCGGCTCGTAGTTCTTCGAGCCGGCGTGACGGCCGTCGTAGAGGTGGCCGTCACGGCTGTTGGTCCGCGCCTCGGTGGCATGCGGGCGGTTCACCGGCAGGTGGTCGGCGTTGATGCCGACGCGGTAGCGGTGGGCGTCGCCGTACGCGAAGAGGCGGCCCTGGAGCATCTTGTCCGGGGACGGGCCGATACCGGGCACGAAGTGCGCGGGGCTGAAGATGGACTGCTCGACCTCGGCGAAGATGTTCTCCGGGTTGCGGTTGAGCTCCAGCTTCCCGATCTCGACCGGCGGGTAGTCCTCGTGCGGCCACACCTTGGTGAGGTCGAACGGGTTGAAGCGGTAGGCCGCCGCGTCGGCCGCGGGCATGATCTGCACCTGCACGGTCCAGGACGGGAAGTCACCGCGCTCGATGGACTCGCGCAGGTCGCGCTGGTGGCTGTCGGGGTCGACGCCGGAGAGGCGGTTGGCCTCGTCGGTGGTGAGGTTCTCGATGCCCTGGTCGGTCTTGAAGTGGTACTTGACCCAGAAGACCTCGCCGGCCTCGTTGTTCCACTGGTACGTGTGCGAGCCGTACCCGTTCATGTGGCGCAGCGTGGCCGGAATGCCGCGGTCGCCGAAGAGCCAGGTGACCTGGTGGGTCGACTCGGGTGACAGGCCCCAGAAGTCCCAGACGTTGTCCGCCTCCTGCGAGCCGGTGTACGGGTCGCGCTTCTGGGTGTGGATGAAGTCGGGGAACTTGATGGCGTCCCTGATGAAGAACACCGGGGTGTTGTTGCCCACGAGGTCGTAGTTGCCCTCCTCGGTGTAGAACTTCAGCGCGAAGCCGCGGGGGTCCCGCACGGCGTCGGCGGATCCGAGGTTTCCGGCGACGGTGGAGAAGCGGAGGAAGGTCTCCGTCTGCTTGCCGACCTCGGAGAGGAACGCGGCGCGCGTCCACTGCGAGACGTCACGGGTCAGCGTGAAGGTGCCGTACGCGCCGGCGCCGCGGGCATGCACCACGCGCTCCGGTATGCGCTCCCGGTTGAAGTGGGCGAGCTTCTCCAGCAGCGCCTGGTCCTGCACGAGCACCGGACCGCCGGCGCCCGCCGTCTCGCTGTTCTGGTTGTCGGCGACCGGCGCTCCGGCCTCCGTGGTGAGCGGTCCCTGCGTCACGTGCGCCTCCTGCGTGATGTCCGCCGCGCACCCGCCGCCCCGGGCGGCGCGCACGGCCTTTCCCTTGGCCTCTACCGGATCCGATCCTACAATGGACTTTGTCCAAGTCAAGTGAACATCCAATGTCACACCCGTTCAGGACTGACCCTGCCCACTGTTAGGCTGGTGCCATGAGTGACCTGTTGGAACGACTCCGTGGACGCGGCTGGCGCATGACGGCGCAGCGCCGCGTGGTCGCCGAGGTCCTCGACGGCGAACACGTGCACCTGACGGCCGACGAGGTGCACGCGAGGGCCGTGGACAGACTCCCCGAGATCTCGCGGGCCACCGTCTACAACACCCTGGGCGAGATGGTGTCGCTGGGCGAGGTGCTGGAGGTCTCCACGGATCGCCGCGCCAAGCGGTACGACCCGAACGCCCGCCGCCCGCACCACCACCTGGTCTGCGCGGGCTGCGGAGCCATCCGGGACGTCCACCCCACCGGCAATCCGCTGGCGGACCTGCCCGACGAGGAGCGCTTCGGCTTCACCGTGTCGGGCGTCGAGGTGACCTACCGCGGGCTCTGCCCGAACTGCGCGACGACCACCGCCTGATCGCGCCACCGCTCGATCCATCCGCACGCACCACGACCGGCCGGGTTCCTCACCGGCCGGTCTTCGCGCACGGACGGCATCCCGCACGCGAACACGACGAAGGCCCGGATTCAATGAATCCGGGCCTTCGTCTTGAGTAGCGGGGACAGGATTTGAACCTGCGACCTCTGGGTTATGAGCCCAGCGAGCTACCGAGCTGCTCCACCCCGCGCCGTTGAATGCAACATTACGTCACCCGATCGGCCGTGGCAAATCCA
>NZ_JBHWZJ010000618.1:0-2336 GCF_042728415.1 Streptomyces sp. NPDC060198
GCCTGCACCTGCTTGGCTACGGCCTCCTCGATCTGCGAGTTCTGCGCGAACTGCCAGAAGGGGCTGCCGGTCGCCGTCTTGGTGATCTTGCTGGTCCACTCCGTGGAGAAGGTGTCCTTGGCGACCTCGGGAGCGGCCAGGCCCGCGGTGGTGGACGGCGGCAGTGCGCGCTCGGCGAAGTACTGGGAGGTGGTGGCCAGGTCGGTGGTCGTGTGCAGAGCGAACTCGGTAGCCGCGTCCTGCCCCTTGCCCTTCACGATCGCGATCACGCCGCCCCACAGCAGCGCCTGGGGTGTGTCCCCGGCCTTGAGTACCGGTCGCTCCATCGGCTGCATGGCGTCGGCGAGCGTCTTGTCCTTGGACTGGGCGGAGGTCACGCCCTTGCCGATGATCGCGTCGTCGTAGAAGGCGGCCTTGCCTTGTCCGAACAGGGCGCGGGCGTCGAAACGGTCCACGTCGGCGGCGATCAGCTTCTGGTCGTGCAGCTTCTTGTACCAGGTGACCGCGTCGATCGAGGCGTCGTCGCCTATGGTGACCTTCCCGCCGTCGAGAAGCTTGCAGCCGAAAGTCTGCATCCACGGGAAGATGTCCTTGAGCTGCGCGACCTTGGTGGCGGCGGCGTACGGCACGACACCGCCGCCCAGTCCCTTCAGCTCCTTCAGCGCGGCTTCGAACTCCTCCACGGTGGTGGGGTGTTCCTTTATCCCGGCCTTCTCCAGGAGGTGCGAGTTGGCGATGACGCCGATCGATCCGGTGTTCCACGGCAGCCCGTACTGCGTGCCGTCGTACTTCCCGCTGTTCAGCGCCACGTCCGTGTAGCCGCCCTTGCCGGCCACGGATCCGAGGTCGGCCAGTCTGCCCATCTGGGCCATGGCGGCCAGCCACGCGATGTCGAGGTGCACGGCGCCCGTCGTCTGCCCGCCACCGAGCTTCAGGGTGAGCTGGCTCAGGTACTCGTTGTACGGGTACGACACCGCACGGATCGTGGAGTTCTCGGCCTTCTCCCACGCCGCGATGATCTTCTCGATCGAGGGCTTGGCCGCCTCCTCGTTGAGCGACCACGAGGTGAAGTCGAAGTCCTTGGACTTCGTGTCACCGGTCGAGGCGGAGCCCGAGCCGGAGGGTGCGCAGGCGCTGAGCACACCGGCGCCCGCCACACCGAGCGCGCCGATGCCGAACATGCGCAGCGCGCCGCGCCGGCTGATGCCAGAGGTGGTCATGATCTCTCCATGGGGGAGTGAGCGGGAGGGGAGGAACGTGCGGGCACGGGGTGATCCCGTGTGTTCAGCTCTTGACCGAACCGGCGGTCATGCCGCCGACGAGGTAGCGCTGCAGGAACATGAAGGCGACCACCACAGGGATGGACACCACGAGCGAGGCCGCCATCAACTGGGGCCAGGCGGTCTGGAATTCGCCGATGTAGGTGGAGACGAGGCCGGGAGGGAGCGTCTGCTTCTCCTTGTCGGCCAGGGTCAGCGCGAAGATGAAGTCGTTCCAGCCGCGGACGAAGGCGAAGAGCCCCGCGGCGATCATCCCGGGCGCGGCGAGCGGTGCCACGATGGAGTGCAGTGTCCGCCACCGGGACGCGCCGTCGATGGACGCCGCCTCCAGCAGGGCGTCCGGGATGGTGTCGAAGATGCCTTTCAGCATCCAGACGCACAGCGGCATCGTGAAGGTGGTGAAGGAGAGAACCAGGGCGGTGTACGTGTTGAGCATGCCGAAGCTGGAGAAGACGGTGTACAGCGTCACCAGCAGCAGTGCCTGGGGGAACATCTGCGAGGCGAGCACCAGGTGCATCAGCGACCGGCGCCCCGTGTAGCGGAACTTGGAGAACGAGTAGCCCATGTACGTGGCGACGACCACGCTCAGCACGGCGGTGATCGAGGCCACGATGAGCGAGTTCACCATGTACTTGATCAACTGGTCGTTCTCGGCCAGAGCCGTGAAGTTGCTGAGGGTGAGGTCGGTGGGTATCAGTTTCGGCGGGAACTGGAAGGTCGACTCGGGGGTGCTCAGCGCGGTGGCGAGCAGCCAGTAGACCGGCAGCAGACCGAAGGCGCCGATGACGACGACCGCGCTCCAGGCGGCGATCCGCGAGCGCAGCAGGTCCTTGCGCATACGGCGCCGGGTGCTGCCCCCGGTCCGGGTGGCGCCCCCTGCCCGCTTGGCGGCTTGCGGCTTCTCGGCGGCGGACAGCGGGGTGGAGGTGGTGGAGGTCATCAGGCGTCGCCCTTCCGCTCGGTGATCCTGAGATAGACGGCGACGAGGAGCAGCAGGAGCAGCATCCACAGTCCGCCGAGCGCGGTGGCCCGGCCGATGTCGAATCCCTTGAACGC
>NZ_JBHWZJ010000619.1:0-2332 GCF_042728415.1 Streptomyces sp. NPDC060198
CTGCCGTCGCGACGGCAGCCGTGGCGGGTGTCCTCGTGTTCCAGGGAGTCTCCGGCACCGACGGCACCGGCGGCACCGGCGGGGGCGTGGACGCCAAGTCCGCCCCGGCGCGGGTCGACGTGCACGCGAACGAGCTCAAGGTGTCGGCGGACGGGACCACCGCCGACTTCACGCAGAAGCACACCAAGCCCTTCAGCCTGCTGGGTGTCACCTGGACCGACCCGGCGGCCAAGGTCTCCGGCACCGTCGAGGCCCGCACCCGCTCGGTGGCGACCGGCGAGTGGACCGGCTGGCTGCCGCTGGCGACCGACGTGGACGGGCGCACCGAGACCGGTCAGCCCGGTGTGCGGGGCACCACCGAGCCGCGCTGGGTCGGGGCATCGAACGGTGTGGAGGTCCGGGTGACCTCCGGGGGCACTTCCTCGGCCGGTCTGCCCGCCGGTCTCCGCCTGGACACCGTCGACCCCGGTACCTCCGGGCTCGACGCGGAGACCGCCGCGTACGCGCAGGACATGAAGGAAGGTTTCGCCGAGGACGGCGAGAGCGCGGAGCCCACGCCGGCGGACACCACGTCGGCCTCGGAGACCCCGGAGACCCCCGGGCCCACGGCGACCGGGGAGACCTCGGACTCCGGCGCGCTGTCCGGCTCGGACACCGGCGAGCCGACCGCGACCCCGACGACGGCGGCGCCCACCACTCCGGCACCGACCGCGACACCGACCACTCCGGCTCCGTCCGCGACGACGGCCTCCCCCTCGCCGACGCTGACACCCGCACCGGTCTCCACGATGCCGAAGCCGCCGATCGTCGGCCGGGCCGGCTGGGGCGCGGACGAGAAGCTCAACAACGAGGCACCGGAGTACACGGCCTCCGTCAAGGCCGTGTTCGTGCACCACACCGCGCAGACCAACAACTACTCCTGCGCGGACTCCCCCGCCATCATGCGGAGCCTGCACGCCTTCCACGTCCAGTCGAACGGCTGGAAGGATCTGGGCTACAACTTCATCGTCGACAAGTGCGGCACCATCTTCGAGGGCCGCAAGGGCGGTGTGGACCAGCCGGTGCTCGGCGCCCACACCTACGGCTTCAACCGTGAGACGGCCGGTATCGCGGTCATCGGCATGTACACCGACACCAAGGCGTCGACCCCCGCGACCACGGCGGTGGCCCGGCTCGCCGCGTGGAAGCTCGGCCAGTACAAGGGCGACCCGGCGGGCAGGACGACGCTGGTCGCGGGCGCCACCCAGGACAGCGGCACCGGCATCTCGTACACCGCCGGGAAGAGCTACACCTTCAACCAGATCTCCGGTCACCGTGACGGCTTCAACACCGAGTGCCCCGGCACCGCGCTCTACGGGCAGTTGGGCGCGATCCGCTCCGCCTCGGCGGGTCCGGTCACCGGGCTGGCCATCTCCTCGGTCACCGGCAGCAGCACCTCGGGCACGACGACGTACACGCAGTCGGGCGTGAAGGTCTCCTGGACGGCCACCACCCCGTCCGCGCTGATCTCCAAGTACGAGCTGCTGGTGGACGGCAAGTCCGTCGCCACCACGAGCGGCACCGCGACCTCCGCCTCGGCGACGCTCGCCCTCGGCACCCACAAGGTGCAGGTCCGGGCGACGCACATGTCGGGCAAGGTGGCACCGCTCTCGGCCGCCGCGACCGTGGTCGCCGAGAAGACGGCCCCCGTCTTCACCACCAAGCCCTCGCTGGCGCTGAGCGCCGGCACGGTCAGCACCACGGCCGTGCCCGTCACCCTGAAGTGGAAGGCCGCGGACGGGATCGCGCTGAAGGAGGTCCGGCTCACCGCCCCGGTGGCGAAGACGTACACGGCGACGACGTCCAGCGCCGCCCAGACCACCAAGCCCGGTGTGTCGACGACCTGGAAGATGTCGGCGTACGACCGCGCGGGCAACACCGCCGCCGCCTCCGTGACCGGTACCCCGGTGATCCTCCAGGAGACCTCCACCACCCGGACGGGTACGTGGACGGCGAAGTCCTCGACGAGCTACCTCGGCGGGAAGTCGTACTCCAGCAGCGCCAAGAACGCGAGCATGACCTGGACGTTCACCGGCCGGTCGGCCGCGCTCGTCGTCTCGCGCGCCTCGACCTCGGGGCAGGTGTACGTCTACGTGGACGGCAAGAAGACGGCCACGGTGGACCTGAAGGCCACCACCACCAAGTACCGCGACGCGATCTGGACGACCACCTGGCCGGCCGCCGCCAAGCACACGGTGAAGCTGGTCGTGGTCGGCACGAGCGGCCGGCCCGCCGTCACCACGGACGGGCTCGTCTACCTCAAGTAGCGCCCGTACCGCACCACATGTGACAG
>NZ_JBHWZJ010000620.1:0-2295 GCF_042728415.1 Streptomyces sp. NPDC060198
CCCGCTCACGCCGTGAGCTCCTGGTGCAGCGCCTCTTGGAGGCGGGCGGCGCGCTCGGCGACCTCGGCGGGGCCCAGCTCGACCGCGCGGGCGCACCAGCGCTGCCCCTCGGTGAGTTCGCCCCGACGGGCGGCGAGCAGCGCGAGCCGGAGCGCCGCCCGGCCGTGGCCGTCGTTGGCGGCGCGGCTCCACCACAGAGCCGCCTCGCGCTCACTGCCCTCGCGGGCCAGCAGCAGCCCGAGGTTGAAGGCGCCGTTGCGACTTCCCGCCTCGGCGGCCTCGCGGTACCAGCGCGCCGCGCTCTCCACGTCCCCTCGCGCGGAGCAGAGCATGCCGACCCTGACCTGGGCGCGGCGGTGCCCCTGCTCGGCGGCGCGCTCGTACCACTCCTCGCACTCCGTCTTCTCCGGCATCGGCTCGCCGAGGACCGGCGTCGCGCGCGGCGGGCGGCGCGCGTCGAGCACTCCGGCCAGCCGGAACGCGGCTTCGGCGCTGCCCCCGCCCGCGGCGGTGCGCAGATGGCGTTCGGCCTCCTGGTCCTCGCCCTGGCGGAGCAGCGCCATGGCGACCTGGAGCGCCGCGTCGGTGTGACCGGCGGATGCCGCGCGCTTGTACCAGCCCAGCGCCGCGAGTTCCTCGTCCCTGCCGGTGTGCAGGATGCCGAGATTGAAGGCGGCGTCCACGCTGCCCGCCTCGGCCGCCTTGGAGAACCAGGGCTCGGCACCCGTCGCGTCGCCGGCCTGCAGGAGCAGCACGGCGAGCGCGTTGGACGCCTCACGGTGGCCCGCGTAGGCGGCCCGGCGGTACCACTGCTCGGCTTGCGGGGTGCGGTCCTGGGCGGCGCAGAGCAGCCCGAGGTTGTACGCGCCGTTCACGTCGCCCGCGTCCAGGGCGGCCCGGTACCACCGCTCGGCGGTCTGCGGCTCGCCCCGGTCGGCGTGCAGGGCGCCGAGCGCGTTGGCGGCGTTGCCGTCGCCCTCCTGGGCGGCCCGGAGCCACCACACGGCGGCGCTCTCCACGTCGCCGACGTCCCGCAGCAGGAAGGCGAGGGCGCAGGCCGCGCGCGCCTCGCCGGCCCGCGCGGAGGTGAGGTACCAGCGCCCGGCCTCCTTGAGCTCGCCACGCCGCTCCAGTATGGCGCCGAGGTGCAGCGCGGCACGGCGGTGGCCCCGGGCCGCCGCCTGCCGGTACCACTGCTCGGCTTCGCCGACGCGGCCCTCGGCGGGGCCCGCGACCGGGCCGTCGCCGGTGGCGCGGGCGGGTCCGGGAGCGGGCTCCACGGCCTCGACGGGCAGCCGCCCGAGCCCGAAGGCCTGGTGCGGGTCCTCGACGGCGTTGCGCTCGATGGTCCTGGCGAGGCGGTACGCGGCCTCCCGGTGGCCCTGCTCGGCGGCGGCACGCAGCCAGCGCTCGGCGCCGACGTCGCTGCGGTGCTCCAGCAGGTCCGCGAGGGCGTAGGCGCCCAGCGCGTGGCCCTGTTCGGCGGACTGGCGCAGCCAGTACTCGGCACCCGGCTCGTCGCCCCGCTCGCGCAGGTGCCGGCCGAGCGCGTGCGCGGCGGACGCGGAGCCCGCGACTGCCGCGATGCGCCACCAGCCGGCCGCCTCGTCCGGGTATCCGCGCTGGTGCAGCAGGACGCCGAGGTTGTTGGCGGCGGCCCGGTCGCCGTCGGCGGTGGCCCCGCGCAGATAGGGTTCGGCGTCGTCGAGTTCTCCCCGGCGCAGCAGCAGCGCGCCGACGACGCTCATCGCGGCGGTGTCGCCCGCGTCGGCGGCACGCCGGTGGCGTTCCTCTTCCTCGGTGGTCTCGGCGCTCCCCGAGGCGCCGATCGCGTCGGCGATGTCCCCGGCGTCGGCCACCCCGGCCGTGTAAGAGGACCCGGCGGCGGTGTCCGCGTCTCCTGGGCTGACTGGCGTGACCGTGCCCCCCGTCGTCTCGGTGGCCCCGGTGGTGAAGTCGTCGCTGGTCACGGCCTGCTCGGCGGCCCCCGCCGCCCCGTCGGTCACCGCGGACGACGCCGCGACCGGCGCCCGCTCCGGGCCCGGTGTCCGCCGTTGCACAAACCGCCCTGTCTCCAACAGAGTTGCCCTGTCCCCCATAAATACCATCGTCGCACCACCTGTAACCCGCGTACACCTGGTATATCGCGGACAGTGAGGTCACTTCAGCGTTTTGTCGACATGCCCACAGAGAGACAAGTCAAACACGACCCCGGGCAACTGGTGCCCCGCAAACCGCACTTCACGCCCATTCTCCGAGGACACCACGACATGACGAAGGCCCGGATCCATTGGA
>NZ_JBHWZJ010000621.1:0-2285 GCF_042728415.1 Streptomyces sp. NPDC060198
GCACCCCGCCCCCCCCCCCCCGCCGGCTCCCCCCGCACCCCGGGCGGGGGCGCGGACCAGCGGTCGGGGCCCGCCCCCCCAGGCGGGCCCCGCACCGCTGTGCTGTCCGACGAGCCGGTCGTACCGGCCGTACGGGACGGCCCCCCGCACCGCTCCCTCCTTCCGTCCGCCGTCATTGCGTCCCCCCTTTCGGCAGGTCGGAGCCGTAGGGCGAATGTTCGGCAACCCCTTGACACCCGCTGGGCGCGCCCGCATCCTTTCGCCAGAAATCGCAACGGCGTTGCGATTTCCGCACCGCTGAAGACATGCGACACGCGACGGACGCAGGAGGGGTCGGCACCATGACGGAGCACGGCACGAGCACCAGTAACCCGGCAGCAGCCGGGCCGCAGACCGGCGGGGTCCTGCAGACCGTGGACCGGGCCCTGCTCGTCCTGCTCACCTTCAGCGTGCAGCGGCCCGAGTGGGGCGTCAGCGAACTGGCCCGCCACCACGGCTGGGACAAGGCAGTCGTGCAGCGGCTGCTCACCACCCTGACCGCGCGCGCCTTCCTGGTCTGCGACGAGACGACCCGTCGCTACCGGCCGGGCCCCGCCCTCTCCCGACTGGCGAGAGTCGGGGAGCACAGTGGGGTGCTCCCCTCGCTGGCCCGGCCCGTCCTCGCCCGGCTGCTCCGCGAGACGGGCGAGAGCATCGTTCTCAACGTCCCGCACGGCGGCAGCTACCGTTGCGAGGCCGCCGTCGACGGAACGGGGCCGGTCCGCTACACCGCCATCATCGGCGCGGTCATGCCCGGCCACGCCGGTGCTTCCGGCCACGCCATCTTCGCGTACCACCCCGAACGCGCGGTGCGGCAGATGTTCGGCGCCACCGGGCTGACCCGTTTCAACGACCGCACCATCACCGATCTCGACGTCCTGCTCACCTGCTACGCCCAGGTCCGCGCGGACGGTCACAGCGTCAGCCACGGCGAGTACGACGAGGCCGTCACGGCGGTCGCCGCGCCCGTCTTCCAGGGAAGCGACGTGCCCGCCTCGCTGACCGTCATCGGCCCCTCCCACCGTGTGGACCGGGCTCTCGACACCCTCGTGCCCCTGGTACGTGCCGGAGCTGCGGAGATCACCGAGGCCCTCGGCGGATGAACCGCCTGCCGGCCCAGCCACCGGCCGGCACCGCACCCGCACACCGCCGTCACGGCCGCGGCCCGCCGCCGCGCGTACCTCCGGCCTTCCCCGTCCCAGCCACCGAAGGGGTGCCCCCATGGCGCACCACGTCTCCACCCAGCACACGGCCCAGCCACCGGGACCCGGCCCCCGGACCGGCAACGGCGTCGGCGCCGACGAGATCCGGTCCCATCCGCGGGTCATGGAACCCGCGCTGCTGGTGATCCTGGTGGTCCTCTCCGCCGTGGGCGCCGTCATCGGCATCGACCTCGTCTCCAAGCTCGGGATATCCGCCAACACCTCCGTGGTCGGCGCCCTGGTGGCGATGCTCATCGGCCGGATACCGCTGGGCTTCCTGCGCCGGATGCGTTCCGTGCACCGGCAGAACCTCGCCCAGAGCGCCATCTCCGCCGCGACCTTCGCCTCCGCGAACGCACTGCTGACCTCGGTGGCCGTGCCCTACGCCTTCGGGCACAAGGACCTGGTCTGGCCGATGCTCGCCGGGTCCTTCGTCGGCCTGGTGGTGGACGCCTGGGTGCTCTACCGAGCCTTCGGTTCCCGGCTGCTGCCCGCCGACGCCGCCTGGCCTCCCGGCACTGCCGCGGCCGAGACCATCAAGGCGGGCGACCGGGGCGGGCGCCGGGCGCTCGTCCTCGCCGGGGGTACCGTGGTCGGCCTGGCCGGAACGCTCTTCAGCCTCCCGCTCTCCGCGGCCGGCGTCGCCTTCCTGGGCAACGTCTGGGCCCTGCTGATGTTCGGCATCGGCCTGATGCTGCGCCAGTACAGCCCCGACCTCTTCGACACGGACCTGGGTGCCGGATACATTCCGCACGGCGTCATGGTCGGTGCGGGAATCGTGGCGCTCGGCCAGGCCGTTCACCTGCTCCTCGGCCGGCGCGCACGCGGACAGCGGGCGTCGCGGGAAGCACCGGCCGCCCCCGCCGCGAGCACGCAGGCTCCCCCGCAGGACCCGTCCACCGCCCCCACCGTGGACGAGCGCGCCCTTCGGCTCTCGCTGGTCCGGGGGTACGCGCTGTTCACCGGCGGCGCGGCGCTCCTGGCCGTCCTCGGCGGACTGGTCGGCGACATGAGCCCGCTGGGCATCGTCGGCTGGGTGCTCTT
>NZ_JBHWZJ010000622.1:0-2279 GCF_042728415.1 Streptomyces sp. NPDC060198
GTCGTACGCTGCCTTCCGCTACGAGACCTGGATGGTCTGGTGCGGGGTGACGGCGTAGTCGGCGTCGAGGTCTGTCGGATCGCCCGCCTGGAGCAGGCCCAGGCAGTTGGCGGCGCTCACCGTCATGGTGGAGCCGTCGACGACCAGGTCTCCGGTGTCGTTCTCGTAGTGGCCGGTCAGGCCGCCCCCGAAATTCGCCGTGCAGCCGGTCCCCGTCATACGGAAGGCCAGCCCGCTCACGGAGAGGCCGACCCAGGTGGGCCTGCCCGCCACCGCCCCGGTCGCGGTGAGCGGCCGGGCGCCCGACGTCAGAGTGATGCTGAAGGCGATGCCGGCGAGCGTGCAGCCGCTGAACGCCACGGAGCTCACTGTTCCGACCACGCTTCCGACGGGCGCCGGTACGAGAGATCCGGCCACGTCGGTCGCGGAGCAGTAGAACGACATCGCGGGCCAGGCCCAGGTCGCGGGTGCGCCGTGTCCCGAGAAAGCGCCTCCCGGAGTCACCGCATAGGAGGCGGAAGCCGTCGCCGACGCGGAGGTCGCCGTCAGTGCCATCGCCGCGGACAGCGCGGCCACGAGCATGCCTGTGTTTCTCCTGCTTCTTCTCATCTGCACGGATCTCCTCAACCGGGTCAGTCGACAGCGGGGGTAGGGGCGCCGGGCAACGCGGGAAGCCTCGGCGGGCAGTTCCAGACCGACGGGTCCGCGTCCGGGACGCACATGTTGGCCTGATTCAGCGCGATGGAGTTTCCCGGTCCGGATATCGACGCGGTGAACAACGCGTCCAGGTCCTCACCGCCGCTCCCGCACCCGGAGAACGCGGGGATGTCCACCGTCCCGTTGAGCGGTCCGCCCTCCAGCACGTTCAGATAGGGGTTCCCGCCGGTGAAGTCACCGCGGAGCACTACCTTGTAAGGGCGCACGGTCCGACAGTCGGGACCCACGTCGAGGGGTACTCCGTTCACCGTCACATCGTGTAGCCGCATGGACTGCTTGAAGGAGACCACTGCGAAGTTCACGGGATACCCGAAGACCTCCATCACGTTACCGGTCGAGACGGTGAGAGCTCCGGTCTCGAACGAGACCTCGGCAGAAACGGGCTGGAAACCGAACGCGAGGAACGTCGACTCGGCGTCCGGCAGGTCGAGGCTGGCGAGCGAGTTGAACATGTTGTAACCGCCGCCTTCCATCTGCGGCGTGCGAACCGTGACCCGCTGATTGGCAAGGGCGGAGATCAACGCGGGCGTCTTGGAAGGGTCGTTGATGATCGTGGACCCGTTCAGTTTCTTGATGGTGGCGAGCCCCACCGCGTATCCACAGACCCTCTGGCCGGGCAGACTCAGCTGAAAGGGCGGTGCACCCGGGGGGATGACCGGGGCGTCGCTGATGTCCATCTCCCCTTGGGGCACGACGTCCGGGCAGGACGTGTCGACGGGGGGTACCACCGGCGGCTCCCCCTCTGGGTCGCCCGGGTCCTCCCCGCCGCCCTCCCCCGGGTCGGTCTCCCCGCCCGGATCCGGCGTTTCCGGCGTGCCTGCGTCCGGCACCAGAACCGTCGCCAGCAGGCCCGCTTCCCCTTCGGACCGGTCGCAGGTCAGGGTCACCGGATCGGCCGGCGCCTCCTCGCCCTCGACGGCCGGGGCGCTCAGCCCGAGGGTCAGTCGCCCTGCCGTCAGGGTGACGTCTCCAGCCGCGCTCACGGTGACCGAGGGGACCTCACCCGTGTGCGCGAGCCGGACCTTCCCGTTCTCGTCGCCGGCCAGTGGCGTGGCGGGCGCGATGAACTGGGCCCACTGCGCCTGGGCCGTCTGGTCGTTCTGCACGACGTCCACGTCGAGCGTCGCGGTGCTGACGACCTCGGTGGCTCCTTCCGGCAACAACGGGGCGAGATCGGCCGCCTCGAAGTCGGCCGTCATGCTCACGTCCACGGGTGACATCGGCACGTCCACCTCGCTGGTGGCCGGAAATGTCCCCCTTACCTCCAACGGCACCTGGACCGTGCCCGACGGCAGATCGCAGTCGTACGTCACCACGGCACTGGCGTCCACGTCGTCGGCCGCCGACCCCGGACCGCTCAGCAGTCCGGCGAGGGTGGCGACGGCCGCGACGGATGCCAGACGTACGGATCTGCGCGAGGCGGTCGCCGATGTCTTCTCGCTCATCCTGGCCCTGTCTTCCGCTGGGATATTCATGTACTGCCCGTTCCTTCACGCACCGCGTCCGCCGGACGGCCGCAGAACGCACGATCCGGGCCGACGGTGGCAGGGTCGCTGCTCACC
>NZ_JBHWZJ010000623.1:0-2234 GCF_042728415.1 Streptomyces sp. NPDC060198
CGAGTGGCGGGGCGTACGGGCCTGCCGGAAGCTGCCCCCGACAGGACTGGGCCTTTCGTTCGGATCGGGCCGGGTCAGGGAGCGGGGTCGGGTGGCGTGCGTCGCAGGGCGGAGGAGGGAGTCGACGCGGAGCGTCCACGACCGTCCACAACGCCGCGAGGTACGCCACCCAACCCCGCGAGCCCGGCATGATCCGAACGAAGGGCCCCATGCCGGCCGGAAGGCAGGAGGCGGCGCGCGTGTGGCAGTTCTTCGCGGACAACCCCTGGGTGACCGTGTTCTCGGTGATCACGGTCGGCGCCCTGCTCGGGATGGTGCGCTTCGGTCCCGTCCGGCTCGGCGCGGCGGGCGTACTCTTCGTCGGCCTCCTCGTGGGCGCCCTGGACAAGGACATCGCCGACGCCCTGCCCGCCGGGGTGTCCGCCTTGGGACTGGCCCTTTACGTCTACACGGTCGGGCTGGAGTCGGGCCCCGCGTTCTTCCGTGAACTCCGGGGCCAGCTGGCGGTGATGGCCGGGGCGATCGTGGCGCTCGTGGTCACCGCCGTCGTGGTGGGCGCGCTCGGCCACGGCGCCCTGGGCATCAGCGGCCCGTTCCTCGCCGGCGGGTTCGCGGGCATCGGGACCACCACCCCGGGCCTCGCCGCCGCCCAGGCGGCGTCCGAGGATCCGGCGCAGCCCGCCGTCGGGTACGCGATCGGGTATCCGTTCGCCGTGGTGATCACCATCCTGTTCATCGCCGCCCTCGCCACCCGCCGCCGGTGGACCGCCCGCCGTGACCCCGGCTCCGGACTGCCCGCCGCTCTCGTCACCCGGACGGTGCACGTCACCCGCGAGATCGCCTGGGCGGACGTACCCGGCGTCGCCGAGCACCGCGTCCTGGCCAGCGAGTACCGGGCGGTGGGTGCCGCGCCCCGGGTCGCCCTCCAACTGGACCGGCTGCACCCGGGCGACCTGGTCGAGGTGGTGGGCGGCGAGGAGGACGTGGTGGCGGCCACCGCCCGCCTCGGCGAACTCGCCGCCGCCCACCTGCTCGACGACCGGTCCACCGTCGACTACCGCCGCGTCCTGCTCACCAACCCCGACCTGGCCGGCCACACCGTCGCCGAGCTCGGGCTGGCCGACACCTACGGGGCGGCCGTCAGCCGGGTGCGGCGCGGCGACTTCGACATGCTCGCCCACGACGGCCTCGTCCTCCAGCTGGACGACCGGCTCCGCGTGGTCATGCCGCGCGAGCGCTCCGCGGAGGTCACCCGGTTCCTCGGCGACACGGAGGCGAAGGTCAGCGAGGTCAGCGCGGTGAGCCTCGGACTCGGCCTCGCCCTCGGCTTCCTCATCGGCATCCCGTCCCTGACCCTCGGCGGCACCGCTCTGGCCCTCGGCACCGGCGCGGGCCCGCTGGTGATGGGCATGGTCCTCGGCTGGCTCCGGCGCACCGGCCCCCTGGTCTGGACACTGCCGACCCGCGCCAACCTCACGCTGCGCCAGATCGGCCTGCTGCTCTTCCTCGCCATCGTCGGCCTCAGCTCGGGCTACTCCTTCCGGGAGAACGCCTTCTCGATGTTCGGCCTGAAGCTGCTGGCGGTCCTGGTGGTCGGCGCGGTCGTCAGCTACGCGCTGATGGTCCTGGTCGCGAAGGCGCTCGGCCAGAGCCGGGAGCGGACCATGGGCCTGCTCTCGGGGTACGTGGGCAACCCGGCGATCCTCGCGTACACCAACAGCCGGGTGAGCGACAGCCGGGTCAACAGCGGCTACTCGACGCTGTTCGCGCTGAGCATCCTGGTGAAGATCGTCTGCGTCCAGCTGCTCGTGGGGCTGTGACCGGGGGCGGCCCGGCCCGGTCGCCGCACCACCCCGTAGGTTCCGGATCATGGACGGACCGGGGGGCGCTGTGCCCTGGCATGTCCTCGAGGGCGTTCCGTCCGGCCGCGAGGAGACACCGAAGCTGCTCGACGGGCTGCTGAAGGCCGGAGAGCGGCGGATCTCGTGGACACGGCTCCGTGAGCGGGTGGGGACCGGGTGGACCGGCCATCCGCTCTTCGCACCGACGGCGGCCCGCCTCCTCGAACCGCTTCCCGAACTCGACGTGCGCCACCGCCGACAGGTTCTGGCGGGGACGGCGTGCGGGCATGCCGGCCAGGCCCGCCGGACGCCCCGAACCCGAGGGGGACGGCAGCCGGACCGGGGGCCGCGGTACCCGGTCCCGGCCGTCGGTCGTGCCGGGGAGCGGTGGGC
>NZ_JBHWZJ010000624.1:0-2229 GCF_042728415.1 Streptomyces sp. NPDC060198
CGGCCGAAGCGTTCGCGGAGGCCGCCGCCGCCCTGCCCGAGGGGGCCGCGCGCGAACGGCTCGCCGAGGTCGAGTGGTTGTTCCTGCTCCGGCAGGTCGACCGCAGCACCGGAGATCTGCTGGCCGTGGGACGGATGACGGCCGAACAGGTACGTGCCCTGCCCGACCTGTACGAGGAGGCCGTGGCCACCGTCGCCGCGCACGCTCCCGCGCTGGTGGAGTCGTTCGCGCTGCCGGACGAACTCTTCGCGGAGCGCCCGATCGCAGGGCCCGCGTACGCCGATGCCTACGACGACCCCGGAGGCACCTGGCACCGGGCCACCCCCGCCGGTGCGGCCGGGGAGGCCGTGCGATGACCGGGGGAGGTTGCCGCCGGTGGTCCGGTGGGAGGTCCGGGCGATGAAAGTCCGCCACGGGCGCGGCCGGACGGTACACGAGGCCATGGCCTCACTGGGGGTGAAGGCCGTCCTTCTGGCGTACTGGGGTACCGCCTTCGTGGTCTCGATGGGGCGGAAGAAGCCGCAGGTGGGCGTAGAGGAATCGGTTCGTCGGAATGCGTAACCAGACGGGGCTCAGCGAGTTAGGGGCTGTAGGGACTTCCGGGCTGGAGACCGGCCCGGAACTCCCCGCGGGCCCTGCCGATACGGGGCCGCCGAAGTGCCCGCCACCCCCCAGGTGTGTGCCGAACACAAGAGGAAGATCATGAAGGCCATTCATCCGAAGATCGTCGGCGTGCTGACCGATACGTTCAAGGTGCCCCCGGCCGAGATTCACCCGGAGTCCACGATGGACAGCCTGGAGATGGACTCACTCGCGGTGGCGGAGTTCGCCGTCATCATCAAGGAAACCCTCGGCATCCACACCCCCGTCGGCACCCTCCACCGGGACGCCACCCTCGCGGACATCTCGGAGTTCATCCGCTCGGCGTCCCGCCGTGCGGAACCGGTGAGCAACGCCCGATGAAGCGGCCCGAGATCGCCGTCACCGGACTGGGCATGATCACCCCGGCGGGCAACGACACGGCCTCCACCTGGGAGGGCGTGCTCGCCGGGGAGTCCTCGGCCCGCACCGTCCCCGAACTGGCCGGGTGCGCAGTCGACTTCGCCTGCACGGTCACCGGCATCGACCTGGACGAGGCAGTCGGCGGCCGGACCGCCTACCGGATGGGCAAATACGTCAAGTTCGCCGTACTCGCCGCCCGGGAGGCGGTGGCCGACGCCGGACTCGACCCGGGCGGCTGGGACGGCGCCCGGGTCTCGGTCGTGGTGGGCACCAGCAGCGGTGGGTCGGCGGCCCTCTCCGAGCAGGCCGTGGTGCTCGACCGGCTGGGGGCCGAGGCGTCCTCGCCGGCGGGCATCCTGCTCACCATCCCCAACATGCCCGCCGCGGAGATCGCGATCCAGCTCGGTGCCACCGGTCCCAGTCTGGCTCCGTGCACGGCCTGTTCGTCCGGGGTCACCGCCCTGTCGGTGGCGCGGGACATGCTGATGAGCGGCCAGTGCGACATCGCGGTCGCGGGAGCGACCGAGTCGATCGTCTTCCCGGTGGCGATGACCGGCCTGGCCCGGTCCGGGGCGGCGGCCCTGCCGGACGGTGACCCGTCGAAGCTCTGCCGTCCGTTCGCCGAGGACCGCGCGGGCCTCGTCATGGGGGAGGGGGCCGCCATCATGGTGCTGGAGAGGGCCGAGGACGCCGTGGCCCGGGGCGCGGTACCCAGGGCGCTGATCGCGGGCACGGGCGCCACCACCGACGCCCACCACCCCACCAGCCCGCACCCCTCCGGCAGAGTGGCCCAGGCGGCCGTCGAGGCCGCCCTCCGGGACGCCGACTGGCGAGCCGAGGACGTCGGACACGTCAACGCGCACGGCACGGCGACCCCGCTCAACGACGCCGTCGAGGCCGCCCTCATCGCCCGGGCCTACCCCCACCGGCCGCCGGTCACCGCCCCCAAGGGAGTGCTCGGCCACTGCATGGGGGCGGCGGGAGCCATCGAGGCCGCGCTCACCGTGCTGACCCTCCAGCACCGGCTCGTCCCGCCGATCGCCAACCTGGACTCCCCCGCACCCGGGTTCGACATCGACTGCGTCACCAAGGCGCCCCGGCCCGTCGGCGTCAGCCGGGCCGTCAGCCACTCCTTCGGATTCGGCGGCCACAACGCCGTGATCGCGTTGCGGCTTCCCTGACCACGAGGCCGTGGGACGCGGGCGCCGCCGGACGGTTCTCCGGCGG
>NZ_JBHWZJ010000625.1:0-2221 GCF_042728415.1 Streptomyces sp. NPDC060198
CCCTCAGGGGGTGCCGGGCACCCGCGCGTCCGTCTTCAGGCCGTTCCCATCCTGTTCGATGAGGATGGCGGGGGCTTCCTGGGTAGGAGCACGCAGCGCGAGGTTCTGGCGGGTGCGTCCCGGCCCGCAGGACCCCGGGCGTGAGAAGGAACGCACCGCCCGATGCTCCGGCCCCGAACCGGAACATTAGACTCGTCCAAATCGACACGCTCGACCAGCTCACACGCAAGGAGGCACGGGTGGACCTGCTGACCCGCATCGAGGGACCGCGCGACCTGGACCGGCTCAGCCTCGACCAGCTGGAACAGCTCGCCGGGGAGATCCGCACGTTCCTGGTCGACGCCGTGTCCAAGACCGGTGGGCACCTGGGCCCCAACCTGGGCGTGGTCGAGCTGACCATCGCCCTGCACCGGGTCTTCGAGTCGCCCCGCGACAAGGTCCTCTTCGACACCGGCCACCAGAGCTACGTGCACAAGCTCCTCACGGGCCGCCAGGACTTCTCCCGGCTCAAGAGCAAGGGCGGCCTGTCCGGCTACCCCTCGCGCGCCGAGTCCGCGCACGACGTCATCGAGAACTCGCACGCCTCCACGGTCCTCGGCTGGGCCGACGGCCTCGCCAAGGCCAACGAGGTCCTGCGCAAGGACGACCACGTCGTCGCCGTCATCGGGGACGGCGCACTCACCGGCGGTATGGCCTGGGAGGCGCTGAACAACATCGCCGCCGCCAAGGACCGCCCGCTCGTCATCGTCGTCAACGACAACGAGCGCTCCTACGCGCCCACCATCGGCGGCCTCGCCAACCACCTCGCCACCCTGCGCACCACGGACGGCTACGAGCGCTTCCTCGCCCGCGGCAAGGACCTCCTGGAGCGCACCCCCGTCGTCGGCCGGCCGCTCTACGAGACGCTGCACGGCGCGAAGAAGGGCCTCAAGGACTTCATCGCCCCGCAGGGGATGTTCGAGGACCTCGGCCTGAAGTACGTGGGCCCCATCGACGGCCACGACATCGAGGCCCTGGAATCCGCCCTGCTGCGCGCCAAGCGCTTCGGCGGACCGGTCATCGTCCACTGCATCACCGAGAAGGGCCGCGGCTACACCCCCGCCCTCCAGGACGAGGCCGACCGCTTCCACGCCGTCGGCAAGATCCACCCCGACACCGGCCTGCCCATCGCCACCTCCGGGCTCGACTGGACCTCCGTCTTCGGCGAGGAGATGGTCAAGCTCGGCCGGGAGCGCGAGGACATCGTCGCGATCACCGCCGCCATGCTCCAGCCGGTCGGCCTCGGCAAGTTCGAGGAGGCCTTCCCCGAGCGCATCTACGACGTCGGCATCGCCGAGCAGCACGGCGCGGTCTCCGCCGCCGGCCTCGCCACCGGCGGCCTGCACCCCGTCTTCGCGGTGTACGCCACCTTCCTCAACCGCGCCTTCGACCAGGTCCTGATGGACGTCGCCCTGCACAAGTGCGGTGTCACCTTCGTCCTGGACCGGGCCGGCATCACCGGCACCGACGGCGCCTCGCACAACGGCATGTGGGACATGTCGATCCTTCAGTGCGTGCCCGGCCTGCGGATCGCCGCCCCGCGCGACGCCGACCAGGTACGCGCCCAGCTGCGCGAGGCCGTCGACGTCGACGACGCGCCCACCGTGGTCCGCTTCTCCAAGGGCGCGGTCGGCCCGGCCGTCAAGGCGGTCGGCACCGTCGGCGGCATGGACCTGCTGCGCGTCCCCGACACCGACCGGCCGGACGTGCTGCTGGTCTCCGTCGGCGCGCTCGCGCCCATGTGCCTGGAGATCGCCGATCTGCTCGACGCCCAGGGCATCACGACCACCGTGGTCGACCCCCGCTGGGTCAAGCCGGTCGACGAGGCCATGGCACCGCTCGCGGACCGGCACCGGGTCGTCGTCACCGTCGAGGACAACAGCCGCGTCGGCGGCGTCGGCTCCGCGGTCGCCCAGGCGCTCCGCGACGCCGGTGTCGATCTGCCGCTGCGCGACTTCGGCATCCCGCCGGTCTTCCTCGACCACGCCTCCCGCAACGAGGTCATGGCCGAGATCGGCCTCACCGCCCCGGACATCGCCCGCCAGGTCACCGGGCTCGTCGCCAAGCTCGACGGCCGCTACGAGACCCGAGACGCGGAGCCCGCCCGCGACTGACCGCACGGCGCCGGGCACTTCCGGCGTACCCGCGTACCGCCGAATGGGCCGGTGCCACCTCCTTGTAC
>NZ_JBHWZJ010000626.1:0-2181 GCF_042728415.1 Streptomyces sp. NPDC060198
CGTGTCGGATGCGGCGGACGTCGAAGCGGGAGGGAACGGTGAAGCGGGGGGTGCGGTCCAGCCGCATCCGGGGTCGCGTGACAGGCCCGGCGTCGAGGGGAGTGGGCCGCGTCTCCGTGAGTGCGAAGTCGACTTCGTGGAGGGCGTCGGCGAGGACTGCTGTATGTCTCTCCCACTCTGCTCGCAGAGAGGCTTCTTCCTGCGGATCGGTGGCGGTGTCGATCCTTTGCTGGAGGTCGTCGGCGCGCAGGCCGGCGGCTTCCAGGGCCGACTCCGCAGCGTGCAGGCGTGCCCGGGCCGCGATCTCCCTCTCGCTCAATGGATCGTCGGTGCTCGACGGTTCGTCGGTCGATGCTGTCGCGGTGTCCCGCTGTGGTGACTGTCCGACCGTTCGCGTTCCGGGCCGGGGTGCTCGGGCGGAGACGGTCTGGGGCGGGGTGGGTGTGGGGGGCAGGACGGGTGGGGTGTTGGTGCCGTGGTAGGTGATGGGTGCGCCTTCGCCCAGTGCGAGGAACTCGTTCTCGTCCTCACGCAGGAAGAGCGTGTGCTCCGACCACTTCTCCCCCTTGGGGACCGCCCGGCTCTGAAGGTAGGTGCCGAACACGCGGTGCAGAGGCACCTCTTGGGAGGTCACCCAGAAGGGTCCGAGCGCGTGACTGTCCGTGTCCGTGGGGTCCTTGTACGGCTCCAGAAGGCTGTACGACTCCGCCGGACCCCGCTTCATGTGGAGCTGGCCGCCCACCGGAGGCATGGTCTCGTTGTACTGCCCGAGCAGGCTTCGCTCCTCCAGACGGATGAGCTGTACGACCCCCCGTGCAGCGTCGACGTTCGGGATCTGCACCCGACGCAACATCTCGTAGGTGAAGGCGTGTTGCGCCGCCATGCTCCGGACGTACGTGGGGCCGAAGCCGGTCACCGGGAAGTCTCTTCCGTGCTCGTCCTGCCAGCTGTCGCTGCGTACGAGGCTGCTCTGCTCGTCGAGCCGGGACATGTGATAGCCCTCGCTGTCCAGCGGAGGCCGGAAGTGGCTGACCATCACCTTGAAGTACTGCGAACTGGAATGGATGGAACCACCGGACTGGCCGAGGGACCAATCGGCCAGCCAGTCGCTGTCCCCGCCGTTGTCGTTCACCCAGGCGTGGAAACGGGAGGACACGCCGTGCTCACCGCGCAGGGATCCGCCCACCGGGCGCTGCGTCGACGGAGAGTTGTCGGTGGGGTCGGTCAGCGCCCACACCGGGCCCGCGCCCGATTCCAGCCGTGCCGGCAGGCCGTCCAACAGGTCGCCCTCGCCGAGCAGCATCTGCATCCGCAGGAACTCGGTGCGGTACTCCGGAAGCCACCCGTCCGTCTCCAGCAGGGAGTTCGTCTCCAGCAGTCGCTCCGCGGCCTTCTTCTCGATCCCGGAGGCATTCGCGTCGGCGACGATGCTCTCGGCCCGCTGCACTATGAGTGACAGATACTGATGAGTCGTCATCAGCTGCCGGTCGTAGGCGTTCACGCCCTCGTACAGGTCTGGCCATTCGGAGATCGCCCCGTCGTCCGGATAGACCATGGGATAGGTCTTGCCGTTCCCCAGGGTGATCACGCTGAAGTCAGGCAGCGCCGGAGCATTCGACCAGAGCGTCGCCGCGGTAAAGGGGCCTGTCGGCAGTGCGTCGGGCGAGAGCGCGGTCGGTGCCGGCGGGGACGCGCCCCGCTGACTGTCCTGGCCATCCTGACTGCCCTCGGGATCCGCCGGGTTGCCGGGCTGCACGGGCGCCGGCGGAACGTAGACCGGTGTCGGCGCGGTAACGGGCGGAGGAAAGCCCGTCGTGGGCGGGCCGGCCAGGGGCGGGTCGGATGTGTCCCAGTCGGTGTCGTCCGAGTCGGCTGCGTCGGAGTCGTCGGAGTCCTGTCGGAGGCCGCGTGGTATCGGGAGCATGCGGGCGGCGACCGTGTCGGTGTCAGGTCGGTTGGTGTTGTCGTCTTCCGGTCCGAGGGGTTGGGAGATGGGGTCGATCCAGGTGTGGCTGCGGGCGGATGAGGTGCTGGTGTTGCGGGCTTGCTTCCAGTTGCCGTTGCCGTTGCCGTTGCCGTTGTTGCCGTTGCCGTTGCTGTTCTGGATGTCGGTGTCGGTGTCGCCGATGAGGGTGGCGAGGAGTTCGAGGTGGCGTGGGCGTAGTTGGGCTTGGGGGAGTG
>NZ_JBHWZJ010000627.1:0-2175 GCF_042728415.1 Streptomyces sp. NPDC060198
GGCCAGCCTCTGCTGGTTCGCGGCGCTCGGGTTCGGCGCCCGCCTGCTGGGCCGGCGTCCCGCACGGGTCCGGTCCCTCACTTCGGGCCGTACTTGCGCCCCGTCCGCGAGGTCATCTCGCCCAGCAGACTGCGCGGGGCCACCTTCACCAGCCCCATCAGCGCCTTGTACCGCGCGTCCGGCACCGACACCGACTTGCCTCGCGCCAGGTCGGCGAGGGCGGCGGTCACCAGCTTGTCGGCGTCCAGCCACATCCAGCCCGGGATGTTCCCGGTGCCCATCCCGGCCCGCTGGTGGAACTCCGTCCGCACGAAGCCCGGGCAGAGAGCCATCAGCCGCACCCCGGACCCCGCCAGGTCCTTCGCGGCGCCCTGGGTGAACTGGACGACCCATGCCTTCGACGCCCCGTAGGTGCCCCGGGGGACGAAGGCCGCGACCGAGGCCACGTTGACGATCCCGCCCCGGCCGCGCTCGCGCATCCCGGCCGCCGCCGCCGAGGTCAGCCGCAGCACGGCCTCGCAGTGGACCTTCAGCATCGTCAGCTCGTCGGCGAGCGGAACCTCCAGATAGCGCCCCTTGTTGCCGAACCCCGCGTTGTTGACGAGGAGTTCGACCGGATGGTCGCGGTCACGGAGCCGTTCCTCGACGGCCGCGATCCCGGAGTCCTCGGACAGGTCGGCGGTGAGCACCGTGGCCTCGATGGCGTGTCGGTCGTGCAGTTCGGTGGCCTGGTCACGCAGGCGCTCGGTGTCGCGCGCCACCAGCACGAGGTTGTGCCCCTGTCCCGCGAGCCGCCGCGCGAACGCGGCCCCGATGCCCGCAGTCGCGCCCGTAATCAGTGCAGTCGTCATGCGCGGCACGTTAGTGGTCGCGTCCCGTTCCCCGCGCACCCGTCCCACCGCCGCCGGTGCGCGGGACACGCCGCCGGTCGACGTGGCGCCCCGGACGGGAGGCCCGGGGTGCGGACGCGCGTCAACGCCGCGTGCCCGGCCGCCACCCCGGAACGGGTTGCTCCGGCGCTTTCCGGGCAGCCGGGTGACAGGCAGCGTCCGGACGGTGCCCGGCCGGGGAACGGCGGGTGCGCGGCGGGCGTTCGACAGAGGGGGCCGAGAGGCGAGGGAGCCGGGCCGGGGGATCGGCCGTTCCGAATCCGTAAAGATCCTCCTTCGGCACGACAGTGCCTTCTTTGCCTACCCATTACTCTTGTCGCAAGGCCACGCTGGGTGGCCATGGAGGAGTGAGATGAGGAGCAGCAACCCGGTCTTCTCGCGACGGGGCTTCAGCCGCGACAACGGCACCGCGGGCTACGCGGCGCCGCAGGCCGGGGCCACCGTCACGGGTGAGAACCCTTACGCACAGGGCACCGCCCATCCCTACGCCACCAACCCCTACGCGCAGCAGGCCCCGCCCGGAGTCCGCTCCGGTGCGATGACCATCGACGACGTCGTCAGCCGTACGGCGATGACGCTCGGCACGGTGATCGTCGGCGCCGTGCTCGGCTGGTGGCTGATGCCGATCGACCCCGCCAGCCTCGGCAAGTCCTACGGCATCGCCGGAGGCGCCGCGCTCATCGGGTTCGTCCTGGCGATGATCAACTCCTTCAAGCGCCGGCCGTCGCCGCCGCTGATCCTGGCCTACGCCGTGTTCGAGGGCTTCTTCCTCGGCGTCCTCAGCAACATCGTCAACGCCTACATCAGCCCCGGCGCCGCCATGCAGGCCGTGATCGGCACCATGGCCGTGCTCGCCGGTGTGCTGATCGCCTACCGGGCCCGTCTCATCCGGGTGACCCGCCGCTTCTACGGCTTCGTGATGGCCGCCCTGATCGGCTTCGTGCTCCTCATGGCCGTCAACCTCCTCTTCGCCGTCTTCGGCGGGGGCGACGGCCTCGGGTTCCGCAGCGGTGCGCTCGGTGTCCTCTTCGGCATCGTGGCCATCGTCATCGGAGCCTGCGTCCTCGCGCTCAACTTCAAGGAGATCGAGGACGGCGTCACCTACGGCGCCGCGCGCGAGGAGGCATGGACGGCCGCGTTCGGCCTCACCGTGACCCTGGTGTGGATCTACCGGGAGATGCTCCAGGTGCTCGCGATCCTCGGCGACGACTGATCCCGCACGCCGTTCGGTCCCGTACGGCGTTTCACCGGTCCAGCTCCGGACGGCCCGCAGGCACTGCCTGCG
>NZ_JBHWZJ010000628.1:0-2150 GCF_042728415.1 Streptomyces sp. NPDC060198
GCACCAGCTCGAACCAGACCACCTTGCCGGTGCTGAGCCGCGTCGCGCCCCTTCGCCACGTGCGTCAGAGCGCGCCGAGTGCCTGACTGATGGCGTCGGCGGCCTCGATGACCTCGCGCACGAGGGTGAGGCGCTGCCCCCCGGCGTCGGAGTGGTCCCCGAGCACCGAGGTCGGTCCCCACAGGGAGATGGCGGCGACGACGTCCCCCGAGGCGTCGCGGACGGGCGCGGCCAGGGACGCGCGGCCCAGGGCGCGTTCCTCGGCCTCGACGGCGTACCCGGTGCGCCGGACCGTGTCGATCTCCGTGTCGAGGAGGTCGTGACTGGTGGTCGTGTACTCGGTGTGCGCGTCGAGCGGATCTCCCAGCAGCTTGCGGCGCTCTCTGGGGGTGAGACCGGTGAGCAGGCACTTGCCGATGCTCGTGGCATGGAGCGGGGCGGTGTGCCCGGCCTGTGTGTAGGACTTGGGCGCGCGCGTGCCCTCGAAGTTGCAGAGGAACATCAGCTCACCGCCGCGGCGCACAGCCACGTTGGCCCCGAGCCCGGTGCGGGTGGCAAGGCCCTGGAGCACCATGCGGGCGGCCCGGTGCACGGGGTGGCGGTTGGCGGCGGTGGCGGCGAGGGGGAGGAGGCCGAGGCTGAGGCGGTAGAGGTTGCTGACCGGATCGCGTTCGACCATGTCGAGGCGTTCCAGGGTGGACAGCAGACGAGACGTGGTCGACGAGCCCAGTCCGGTGTGTTCGGCCACGTCGGAGACGCGGAGTTCGGGCCGGCCGGAGTCGAGTGCGCGCAGCACCGAGACCGCTCGTTCGACACTCTGGTTCGTCCCGGCATCGGTCGCCCGCGTAACCATGACCCTCCCTCGTTCTGCAAATCGCTTGCACAATCTGCATCAGCATATCGCGAGTGATCGAGGCCCGTACATGAAATCGGCGACCGCGAAGGTTCCGCGATGTCGTCCCGGACCGGCCGGCGGCGTCGCGGAACCCCCAGGTCACCGCCTGGGAATCCGCGGACGCCCCGGTCCGGCGCATCCGGTCGCGAGGGAGGCGGTCACACGGTGGGGCCCGGTGTCGACGCCACGGGGACGGCCTCCGACAGGAAGCGCCGCTGGGCCTCTTCCAGGGCCGCCGTCTCGGCCCGTTCGCCCGGGTGGTCGAAGTGCCCCGCACGCAGGACGAGGAGTTCGCGCGGCCCGGCCAACGCGTTGTGGATCGCGAACTGTCCCGGCGGTGGGACCGACGGATCGAACAGGGCCGCACCCACGTGTACCGGGATACGGATGTGCCGGGCCGCCGTCGCGGCGTCGAAGTACGCCAGGACGTCCAGCACCGAGGGATCCCCGGCGAGCCGCGTACGCACCGACTCCCCGCTGCCCGTGCACGGCAGCGTCACCCGGAGCGGATGGTTGCCGAAGGTCGGCACGGTGAGGCCGGCGGCCCGGAATCGGTCGTCCCAGGGAAGCGCCAGCGCCCCGATGCCCCCGCCGAAACTCGTGCCCAGGTAGGTCAGCCGCCCGGCAGCCTCCGGCACGAGCCGCTGGAGTGCGCCGGCCGCACACCAGACGTCCGCCACGCACCCGCCGATGAGGTACGAATCCCGGCTCCCGATGCCGTGCAGAACGTGCCCCGCCGAATTCGGGGCCACGCCGGGCAGCAGGCTCCGTGTTCCGAGCCCGCGCAGGCAGGGCCAGATGGTCGCGGTCTCCGAGGGGGGCTGCCCCAGGTCCGGGGCTGCCCGTCCTCCGTATCCGTGGGTCGCCACACAGCCCTGTGTGACGCGGCCGTCGGCGGGGACGGTCAGCCACCCACCGATGCGGACGCCGTCCACCGACGTGTACGAGACGTCGGCGACCCGCATGCCGTCCACGGTGGTCCAGGGTCCCTCGATCCGGGGCTCCGGGTCGACGCTCAGCGCATGCGCGTGGCGCTCCCGCCAGAAGTCTGCGAAGTCGTCCGGGCCTTGCGGAGCCTCGACCGCACGAAGGCGGGGCAGGTCGTAGCCATGGGTGGGGTCGAAGGGGAAGTCGTGCCGGAGCGGGCTGAGCTCACTGCCGTCCGAGGCGCGCGGGTGGGTGGACAAGATCTCTCCTTGTTCGGTGTGCGAAGTGGCCGACACGGCCCACCGGCACAGCTCCGGCACGACAACCC
>NZ_JBHWZJ010000629.1:0-2089 GCF_042728415.1 Streptomyces sp. NPDC060198
GCCGGCCGCCGTCCCCACGGCCGGCGGCGCGGCGCGCGTCGTTCACGTGCGTGTGCCGTACGACTCACGTACGGCGAAGGCCCGGTGCGGCGTCCGTGTGATCACGGGACGCGGCACCGGGCCTTCGTCATGGAGCGGGCGACGGGAATCGAACCCGCGTAGCTAGTTTGGAAGACTAGGGCTCTACCATTGAGCTACGCCCGCAGGACCGCACCGGTGCCGTCGTTCCGGCCCCGGGTACGAAGAGCATCGTAGCGGGTCGGAGTCGGTGCCCGCACACCCGTATTCCGGGGGCGCGCCGCGGCGGGTGGGAGGTGCGCCCGATGCGCCCCGCCCACTGCCGTAGCCGGAGCGGGCCATCTGCCGCAGGGCCGCCGGAAAGCGGCGGAGGGGCGCCCTTTCTGCATGTACCCTCTGTGTCGCACCGACGGGGTGTGGCGCAGCTTGGTAGCGCGTCCGCTTTGGGAGCGGAAGGTCGTCGGTTCGAATCCGGCCACCCCGACCACCAGGAAGATCGCATTGGGGGAGTCATCCCCCTTGCCGTTACTATGCAAATTGCGTGCCCGTGTGTCTGATGAGCCGGGCCGATCCGCGAAGCCGCCGACAGGCGGCGGGCGGGACCCCCCGAAGTCAGCCACCAAGGAGACCGAACCGTGAAGAGCGCCGTGGAGACCCTGAACCCGACCCGGGTTCGGCTCAGCATCGAGGTGCCCTTCGAGGAGCTCAAGGACAGCCTCGACGCGGCGTACAAGAAGATCAACCAGCAGGTCACGGTGAAGGGCTTCCGTAAGGGCAAGATCCCGGCCCGGGTCATCGACCAGCGGTTCGGCCGCGGTGCGGTTCTGGAGGAGGCCGTCAACGACGCCCTCCCGAAGTTCTACACCGAGGCGGTCAACGAGGGTGAGCTGAATGTCCTCGGCCAGCCCGACGTGGACATCACCGAGCTGAAGGACGGCGAGCTGCTCTCCTTCACCGCCGAGGTGGACGTGCGCCCCGAGATCGAGATCCCGGACTACTCCGGCATCGAGGTCACCGTGGACGCCCTCGAGGTCAGCGACGAGGACATCGAGAAGGCCGTGGAGCAGCTCCGTGAGCGCTTCGCGTCCACCAACCCGGTCGAGCGCGCCGCCGCCGAGGGCGACGTCGTGACGATCGACCTGCAGGCCAAGGTCGACGGCGAGGTCCTGGAGGACGGCGTGGCCGACGGTGTCTCGTACACCATCGGTTCCGGCGAGCTCCTCGAAGGCATCGACGAGGCCGTCAAGGGCCTGGAGGCCGGTGGCGAGGCCACCTTCACCTCCGAGCTGAAGGGCGGCTCCGCCGAGGGCAAGGAAGCGGAGGTCACCGTCAAGGTCACCGCCGTCGCCGCCCGCGAACTGCCCGAGCTGGACGACGAGTTCGCCCAGATGGCGAGCGAGTTCGACACGCTGGAGGAGCTGCGCGCCGACAGCCGCAAGCGCCTGGAGAACACCAAGCAGTACGACCAGGCCACCCAGGCCCAGGAGCGCGTCCTCGAGGAGCTGCTGAAGCTCGCCGAGGTCCCGATCCCGGAGAAGCTGCTCGCGGACGAGATCAACACCCGCAAGCACAACCTGGAGCACCACCAGCTCGGCCAGATGGGCCTCGACCTGGAGAAGTTCCTGGAGATCCAGGGCAAGACCGTCGAGGAGTTCGAGGCCGAGACCTCGGAGCAGGCCGTCAAGGGCATCAAGACCCAGTTCCTGCTGGACGAGATCGTCAACAAGGAGAAGCTGAACGTCAACCAGGAGGAGCTCACCGAGCACCTCATGCGGCGTGCTGCTTCCTCCGGCATGAGCCCCGACCAGTTCGCCCAGGCCGTCGTCGAGGGTGGCCAGGTGCCGATGCTCGTCGGCGAGGTCGCCCGCGGCAAGGCGCTCGCGCTGGTCGTCGAGGCCGCGAAGGTCACCGACACCAACGGTGAGATCGTCGACCTGGAAGACGACGAAGAGGTCGAGGAGGAGACGGTCGAGGCCGGCGCCGACTCCGACGAGGCCGCCGCCGAGGAGAAGAAGGAGGCCTGAGCCTCCCTCTGATCGGCACGACTGATCCGCACGACGGGCCCCGGACC
>NZ_JBHWZJ010000630.1:0-2089 GCF_042728415.1 Streptomyces sp. NPDC060198
GCTCGGCGGGGCCGTGGTGCGGCAGACCGGGGTGGACGCGAAGGTGGCGGTGGTGGTGGAGACGCAGGCGGACCCGTACCGGGAGCAGCCGCTCACCGCGCGGATCGTCCGTGCGGTCAACGCGTACGAGGACCTGTGCGGGGAAGCCGTGGGAGGGGCTCTGGGGGCCTTGGAGCAGTTGCGCATCGGCACCGGCCACGACTACCAGCCGCAGGTGGTCGAGGCGCTGGCCGGAGTCCTGGCGAGGGGCGGTCCGCCCCGGGTACGAACGGGGTAACCCATGGGTAATGAGCGGGCGTCCGGCCGGGCATGGTTGGATGCGAAAGAAGAGGGTGTCCAGTCGGGACAGGCGGGAATCGTGAGGATCTTCGGGAAGGCACGGCATCGGCCGTCCGCCTCGTGGCGGCAGGCCACGGACCGCGCGTTCACCCTGATCGGCGACGGCCGGTACGAGGACGCGGGAGCGCTGCTGACGCGCGCGGCGGACCTGGAACCCTGGCTCTCCGAGTCCTGGTTCAACCTGGCGCTGCTGCACAAGTTCCGGCACGACTGGGAGCAGGCGCGGTCGGCGGGACTGCGGGCCGTCGCGCTGCTGGACCGGGAGTCCGGCGCTCCGGACTGGTGGAACGTGGGCATCGCCGCGACCGCGCTCCAGGACTGGCCGCTGGCCCGCAGGGCCTGGCAGGCGTACGGCCTGAAGGTGCCCGGCACCGGGGCGCAGGGGGCCGCTGCGACCACCGAGCCGACCGGCATGGAGCTGGGCAGCGCCGCAGTGCGGCTGTCGCCGGAGGGCGAGGCCGAGGTGGTGTGGGGGCGCCGCCTCGACCCGGCCCGGATCGAGGTGCTGTCGATCCCGCTGCCGTCCTCCGGACGGCGTTGGGGCGAGGTCGTGCTGCACGACGGGGTGCCCAACGGTGAGCGGGTGACCGCGGCGGGTCCCTCGTACCCGGTGTTCGACGAGATCGAGCTGTGGGCGCCTTCGCCGGTGCCGACCTGGGTGGTGCTGCTGGAGGCGGCCACCGAGGAGGACCGGGACGCGCTGGAGAAGCTCGCCTCGGACGCCGGGTTCGCCGCCGAGGACTGGTCCTCGTCGGTGCGGCTGCTCTGCCGGTCCTGTTCGGAGAGCCGGATGGAGAGCGACGAGGGCGACGGCGAGCACCTCGACCCGCATGACCACAGTGAGCCGGGTCACCCCGGTCCGCTGGGGCATCGCACGGCGGGCGGTCTCTGGGCCCCGGAACGCGAATGCGGCCTCGCCGCCCCGGCGGGGCTGGTGCGGGGGCTGCTGGACGGCTGGGTCGCCGACAGTCCGGACAGCCGCGAGTGGCGGGATCTCGAAGAAGTCTGCTGACCGTGCCCCCGGGCTCCGTCTCCCCGTAGGCTGTACGGGCACCGATTCCCAGGTGCTGATCTGCCCGGACTCCGGGTTTCACGGTTCACGGTTTGCAGGAAGGCGTACGGCGGACATGTCGCAGCAGGAGACGGACGAGCGGATCGGCGTGGACGACGAGGTTTTCGTCGTGGACACGGAGGACTGCGAGGAGCGTGAGGCGGCGTACCGCGAACGCGGCACCTCCCGTCCGATCACGGTCGTGGGCAACCCGGTCCTGCACAAGGAGTGCCAGGACGTCACCGAGTTCGGCGACGAGCTGGCGCGGTTGATCGACGACATGTTCGCCAGCCAGCGGACGGCCGAGGGCGTCGGCCTGGCAGCCAACCAGATCGGCGTGGACCAGAAGGTCTTCGTCTACGACTGCCCGGACGACGACGGGGTGCGGCACGTGGGCGTCGTCGTCAACCCGGTCCTGGAGGAGCTGCCCCCGCAGGCCCGGGTGCTGGACGACTCCAACGAGGGCTGCCTGTCGGTTCCGACCGCGTACGCCGAGCTGGCCCGCCCGGACTACGCCGTGGTCAGCGGCCGGGACGCGCAGGGCAACCCGATCAAGGTGCGGGGCACCGGCTACTTCGCGCGGTGCCTCCAGCACGAGACGGACCACCTGTACGGCTACCTCTACATCGACCGGCTGTCGAAGCGGGACCGCAAGGACGCGCTGAAGCAGATGGCCGAGGGCACCCCGCGCTACGAGAT
>NZ_JBHWZJ010000631.1:0-2076 GCF_042728415.1 Streptomyces sp. NPDC060198
ACACGTGCGACGGCGAAGAGGTGCTCAGCCTTCCACCGGGTGACCGCCGTCGCCCTCGACCACGACACGGTCCTGACCGGCCGTCTCCGAGCGCTCCACCATCGTGACGTCGACCTCACCGTCCCCAGTGGTGTCGAACTGGTACAGATCCGCGGCCCCGTCCCCCGTGGTGTCCGTCATCCACACGTCGGGCTTGCCGTCACCGTTGGTGTCCGCCGCCAGCACCACATGGTGCAGGTCGCCCTGCGTCTCCACGACTTCTTCGATTCTGTCCATGCCGGTCGCCTGCCCCTCGCGCTCCGGCGGAAACTCCGTTCCACACACGCTTGTTCGTCCGACGTGACCCACGTGGTCACGACACGGCGAGGACCCCGCCGCGCGCGGAGGGAGGCACCCGCCGTTCCGCACACCTATGTACATCGATGTATACGCCGCTTTACCGTGGCGCTGTCAGCAGGTCCGCACCCCCCGCTCGTGCACCGCTGCCCGCATCGGCGCTCCCCGTGCACGAACCCGAAGAGACGACAGCCGCGGCCCGTACCCGCAGGCCGCCCTGTCGCGTCACAGCGCCTTCAGGAAGGACACCCGTGCTCATTTCCTTACGTCGACCGCTCCGCCCCACCCCCGTCTCCCTCTCCGCCCGGTCTCCCCGCGCGGCTCCCCCGACCGGCGGTCACCGTGCCGGACGATCGCTGCGCGCCGTCCTGGCGGTCGTGGTCGCGGTGCTGGGCCTGACGCTCGCGGCGGCCGGCGCGTCGGCCGTACCCGCCCCCGTACAGTCCCTCGCGTCCGCACTTCCCGGGGCCGGGTCCCAGGCGGTCTCCCTCTCGGCCACCGGCACACCTCTGGGCAGCGGTACGGGCCTCTACCCCCGTGCCATCCGGCTGGAGCACAGCGGCGCGGCCAACGGCCGGGTGCTCGCGAGCGTGGTGACCTTCGACGGCAACAACGGCATCGGAGCCGTCCACGAGAGCACCGACGCCGGAGCGACCTTCCGGCAGGTGGGCAGGGTCGCCGACCCGGAGTCGGCGAACGGGCAGGGCCTGTGCTGCTCCACCCTGTTCGAACTGCCGCAGCAGGTCGGAGCCCTGCCCGCGGGCACGCTGCTGTGGGCCGCCTCGGCCGGGCAGGACGAGCCGGACCGGCGGATGGCCCTGCGCGTCTGGCGCAGCACCGACGTGGGCCGCACCTGGTCCTATCTCTCCTCCTGCGCCACCGCGTCCGGGACCGGTGGGCTGTGGGAACCGGAGTTCTCCGTGGCCGCCGACGGCGCTCTCGTCTGCCACTACGCGGACGAGACCGACGCGGCCCACGACCAGAAGCTGTCGGCCGCGCGCAGTTACGACGGGATCCACTGGCAGGACCGCCGCGACACGGTGGCGAGCGCCTGGGAGCCGGACCGGCCCGGAATGCCCGTGGTGCGCAGGCTGCCGAACGGCACGTACCTGATGAGTTATGAGATCTGCAATCCGGGCGGGCAGTACCAGTGCGTGGTGCACTACCGCACCTCTCCGGACGGCTGGGACTGGGGATCGCCGACGTTCCTCGGGTACCGCCCGGAGACAGTGGACGGCAAGTACTTCCGTGCCGCGCCCACCATCGCGTGGGCTCCGGCGCCGGGCGGCGGGGCGAACGGCCGGATCCTGCTCGTCGGCCAGCAACTCCTCAACCGTGACGGCACGCCCGCGGCGGACAGCGGGCGCACCATCCTCGCCAACACGGAGAACGGCACCGGCCCGTGGTACGAGATCGAGGCCCCGGTGCGGGTCACGGCCCCGACCGCGACGTACTGCCCGAACTACAGCTCTCCGCTGCTGCCCTCCGCCGACGGGCGCACGGTGCTGCAGATCGCGACGGACTGGGACGGCTCGGTCTGCCGTCCGTACGTGGCGACCGGACCGGTCACCGGCAGCGGCGACGCCGCCGGGGCCGTGGACGGGGCGCGGTACCGGCTGGTGAACGCCAACAGCGGGCACTGCCTGGACGTGGCAGGCGACTCGCGTGCCGCCGGTGGCAACGTCCAGCAGTGGACCTGCAACGGCCTGGGCCCGCAGGAGTGGGTCCTGCGGGCCCACG
>NZ_JBHWZJ010000632.1:0-2069 GCF_042728415.1 Streptomyces sp. NPDC060198
GATCACGTGGCGTGCCCCCCGTACGGTTGGAGTGGGACGGGGGAGGCACGCGAGTGCCTCCCCGGTTCGTTGCTGCGGGTGTGAGCGAGAACCATGAAGGAAGAAGGGCCGCGCGTGACCGGCTCGTCCAGCAGCGTGAGCAGGAGAAGGCGCGCGAGCGCCGCCGCCGCACCCTGATCGTCGCCGGCGCCGTGATCGGAGTGCTGGCGCTGGCCGCCGTGATCGGCCTGATCGCGGCCAACGCCGGGGACGACGACGACAGCACCGCCGCCCCCGTCGTCGCCCCGTCCGGCGCCACCGGGAAGGACGACCTCGCCATCCCGGTGGGAGCGAGCGACGCCCCGTCCACGCTCACGATCTGGGAGGACTTCCGCTGCCCGGTCTGCGCCCAGTTCGAGAACGCGTTCCGCTCCACCATCGCGGAGCTGACCGAGAGCGGACAGCTCCGCGTGGAGTACCACCTGGCGACGATCATCGACGGCAACATGGGTGGCACGGGCTCGGTGCGCGCCGCGAACGCCGCGGCCTGCGCCCAGGACGCCGGCAAGTTCGAGGCGTACCACGACGTCCTCTACACCAACCAGCCGGCCGAGACCGACGACGCCTTCGGCAAGGACAGCACCCTGATCGACCTCTCCAAGAAGGTCCCCGGGCTGGACACCTCGGCCTTCCGCGCTTGTGTGGAGGACGGCAAGCACAACGCCTGGGTCGCCAAGTCGAACACCGCGTTCAGCGAGGGCGGCTTCCAGGGGACCCCGACCGCACTGCTGAACGGCGAATCCATCTTCCCGAAGAAGGGTGACGAGCAGATCTCGGTCGCCAACCTCAAGAAGTGGGTGGAAGAGGCGAACAAGGGCAAGCAGGCCGGCACCCTCACTCCCACGCCCGCGGCCTCCTGATCGCGGTGGAGCGGCGGACGGTGGAATCCGGCCCTGTTACCCAGACGTTGCCGGGTGACGTGCCGTCCGCACGGCCCGGCAGGGTAGCGTCGGTTCCGTCATGAACCTTGCCTTCATTCCCAGCCCGTCGACCGGCGTGATCGATCTCGGACCGATCCCGCTCCGCGGCTACGCGTTCTGCATCATCATCGGTGTCTTCGTCGCCGTCTGGTTCGGCAACAAGCGCTGGATCGCCCGGGGCGGCAGAGCCGGCACCGTGGCCGACATCGCCGTCTGGGCGGTGCCCTTCGGCCTCGTGGGTGGCCGTCTGTACCACGTCATCACCGATTACCAGCTGTACTTCGGTGACGGTGAGGACTGGGTGGACGCCTTCAAGGTGTGGGAGGGCGGCCTCGGCATCTGGGGCGCCATCTCCCTCGGCGCGGTCGGTGCCTGGATCGGCTGCCGCCGCCGGGGCATCCCGCTGCCCGCCTGGGCCGACGCCCTCGCCCCCGGTATCGCCTTCGCCCAGGCCATCGGGCGCTGGGGCAACTGGTTCAACCAGGAGCTCTACGGCCGCGAGACCACCCTGCCGTGGGGACTGAAGATCAGCGAGGCGCCGAACCGGGTCGCCGGCACCTACCATCCGACGTTCCTCTACGAGTCGCTCTGGTGCGTCGGTGTCGCCCTGCTGGTCATCTGGGCGGACCGCCGTTTCCGGCTCGGACACGGCCGGGCGTTCGCCCTGTACGTCGCCGCGTACTGCACCGGCCGCGCCTGGATCGAGTACATGCGGGTCGACGAGGCCCACCACGTGCTGGGTCTGCGGCTCAACGTGTGGACCGCGATCATCGTCTTCGTCCTGGCCGTCACGTACATCGTGATCTCCGCCAGGGTGCGTCCCGGCCGCGAGGAGATCGTGGAGCCCGGGGCGCAGGAGACGGGCGACGACGGCGGCACCGAGGCGGACGCGGCGGACGACGGCCCGACGGACGCGACCGGTACGACGAAGGCCGACACCCCGAAGGCCGACATGGTGAAGGCCGAAGCGACGAAGGCCGGCCCGGCGGACGACGACGCCACCGGGACCGACGCCGTGGACCGGCCGGAGACCGACGGCGCCGCCCGTACCGCCGGTACGAGCTGACTCCCAGGACAGCGCGAGGCCGCCGCACCCGGACCGGGTGCGGC
>NZ_JBHWZJ010000633.1:0-2068 GCF_042728415.1 Streptomyces sp. NPDC060198
CGGCACCGGTCTTCTTCACCGGGGGACGGGGCGGACGGGCCGGAGGGCTCCGGCGAGCGGACGGCGGGAGAGCGGGTGGCCGGGACGGGTCAGCGGGCCGCCGTGCGGGCGGGTGACCCGTCCGCCGGGCCGGGCCGGGCGGTGGCGGGACTCCGGCGGAAGGCCCAGTCCATGTCCGGCTCGGTGGCGAACCGCATCGCCCTGCGGACCGGCGGGGTGCACAGCAGTGTCACGGCGGTGGCCGCGATCACGGAGACGAGCACCAGTCCGGCGGGGCCGGAGAGCCACGCGTTCTCGTCGATCAGTCCCGCGTACTCGGCGCCCCGGATCAGGAAGCCGTGCAGAAGGTATCCGCAGATCGTTCCGGCGCCCAGCACCGAGAACCAGGTCTTCCGGGCCGGCACCCAGGACAGGAATCCGGCGGTGAGCAGCAGCGCGCACCCGAACATCAGCAGCGTCATCATGACGCCGGACCACCAGGGTGCGCCGATCTCCTGGGCGCTGTCGCTGCGGTAGAACCAGTCGAGCCGCAGGTGAGGGGCCACCGCGTACGCGAACACCAGCGCCGCGGCGAACAGGGGCAGCGAGAGCAGCCGTACCTCGCGGCGGCGCACCCACTCGAAGTGCTCGGGGCGGGCCATCACGCCCAGGACGAAGAACGGCAGGAACTGCAGGACGCGTTGCAGGTCCAGATCGTCTCCGATGCCGGGGCAGACCGAGGCGAGAGCGGCCACGGCGAGGGCGACGGGGAGCGGGTGGCGGAGCGTCCGCCAGAGCGGGGTGGTGAGTCGCCAGATGAGCAGAGCGGCCAGGAACCAGGTCAGGAAGAGCGGGTCGAGCAGAGTGATCGGCGCGTCCGGTTCGCCGCCCGCGTACCGCCTGAACAGCGAATAGGCCGTCTCGAAGACCACGTAAGGGACCGCGACCCCGGTGACGAGCCGCTTCATCCTGGCCGGACTCGCGTCGAAGGACCGGGAGAAGTAGCCGGAGACGAGGATGAACGCGGGCATGTGGAACGTGTAGATGACCATGTACAGCGCGCGGGCCGCCCGGCTGTCGCCCATCACCGGTTCCCAGGAGTGCGCCACGGCGACCAGCACGATGGCCAGATACTTCACATTGTCGAAGTACGGATCGCGCTTCCTGGCCGGCGGAGCGGACTGCGTCGACCTCGGATCGGGCGCCGGGGGAGCCTTGGCGGCGGTTGTCGCGGATCTGTGTCCGGGCTCCGGGTCCAGGGCCTCCGACGGGAGCGTGGTCCGCTGTGTACGACTCGGAGCAGGAAGCATTCGAAAAACCTAAACCCGTCTTTCGCATTTCTTGAAGCGCATCGGAAGCCTCGCGCCTGCCCGTCAATTCGAAGCCGAAACCAGTGAGTTATGTCCACTATGCCGATTAGATTCCTCGCCAAACGGGGCAAATCGCCTCTGGATTGAGATGCGTGAATTACGACACTCTCCCCGGTCGGGCCGAATGCGTGCGGCCTGTGGGGAGTAAGTGAATTCTTGTTGCGTGCACGTCGGGCCCACCCCGGTGCCACGCATGGCTGCCGGGGGCCTCCGTACGGCGCTTTCGTGCGGGCGGGGCGCGGGCACCGCCCGCACGCGCGCCTCCGGTTCCGGGAGGCTCTGAGGGCGTACGAGTGGCGCGAATGGCGAAAATCAGCCAGGTCACCCCGTCAGCAGTCGTCGCCCTCACGGGAGTTGATGGCACGATGGAGTGAACGGAGGGCGCGCGACGGAGCGCGCCCCCGGGCCGGCAAGGCGGACCGACCTAGGGTGTGAGCAGTCGTGGCCATTTCACTGTCTGTGGTGCTGATGTTGGCGATCATCCTGGTGGTGCTGATCCGTGGTGGATCCATCAAGGCCGGGCCGGCGATCGTCGCGATCCTCTTCGGGTTCTTCCTGGCGTCGACGGGCATGGCGCCCTCGATCAACAGGTTCATGAACTCGATAGCGGACACGATCAACCAGATCAGCTTCTGACGACCGGATCAGCTTCTGAGCCGGCCCGAGCGTGCGTGCCGGGCGGATCCAGGCGGGCGGACCTCCGGAGCACGCCCCCGCCC
>NZ_JBHWZJ010000634.1:0-2061 GCF_042728415.1 Streptomyces sp. NPDC060198
CTGCAAGCAGTGGGGGCCTTCGACGTATTGCCCGGTGAGAGCAATGGCGGAGGATACGAGATTCGAACTCGTGAGGGGTTGCCCCCAACACGCTTTCCAAGCGTGCGCCCTAGGCCACTAGGCGAATCCTCCGCCGCAAACAATACAAGACGTTGAGGGGTGCTCGCGAACACGTTCCCCGGGAGATCGTCGGGGCGAGGTCGGGCGGACCGATCGGGGGGACCCCGGGGCCGGGCGGGTGGACCTGGAGGGGTGGGGATCGGCTAAGGTGGGCATCAGCCCCTCACGTGGCGCTATCTGACTGAACTCCCCCAGGGCCGGAAGGCAGCAAGGGTAGGTCGGCTCTGGCGGGTGCGTGGGGGGCCCTTGTGTTTTCCGGGCCCTTTCGGGTGGCCGTCGGGGAGGGCGGCCTCAGGCCGGCCGAGTGGGCCGTGTCCCGGATGTCGCTCCAGCCGCCCCGTCGCCCATGTGATCTACGTCTCGCCGGTTGCCCGGTGGTCCGGTGGCCCGGTGTGACCAGGGTCCCCGGTCGTGGGGGTCCGATGCGGAGCCGGTTGTCGGCGCGTCCCGATAACCTCGTAACTGTGTCGTCCCTTGCGCTGTACCGCCGCTACCGCCCCGAGTCGTTCGCCGAGGTCATCGGTCAGGAGCATGTCACTGACCCGCTCCAGCAGGCCCTGCGGAACAACCGGGTCAATCACGCGTACCTGTTCAGCGGGCCGCGTGGTTGTGGAAAGACGACCAGCGCGCGCATCCTCGCCCGCTGCCTGAACTGTGAGCAGGGGCCGACGCCGACGCCGTGCGGGACGTGCCAGTCCTGCCAGGACCTGGCGCGCAACGGCCCGGGTTCGATCGACGTCATCGAGATCGACGCGGCTTCGCACGGTGGCGTGGACGACGCCCGTGACCTGCGCGAGAAGGCGTTCTTCGGGCCGGCTTCCAGCCGCTACAAGATCTACATCATCGACGAGGCGCACATGGTCACCCCGGCAGGGTTCAACGCCCTGCTGAAGGTGGTCGAGGAGCCGCCGGAGCACCTCAAGTTCATCTTCGCGACGACCGAGCCCGAGAAGGTCATCGGCACGATCCGGTCGCGTACGCACCACTACCCCTTCCGGCTCGTCCCGCCCGGGACCCTGCGGTCGTACCTCGCGGAGGTCTGCGGCAAGGAGAACAGCGCGGTCGAAGACGGTGTGCTGCCGCTCGTCGTACGGGCCGGGGCAGGGTCGGTCCGTGACTCGATGTCCGTCATGGACCAGCTGCTGGCCGGTGCGGGCGACGACGGCGTGACGTACGCCATGGCGACCTCGCTGCTCGGTTACACGGACGGGTCGCTGCTCGACTCGATGGTGGACGCCTTCGCGGCCGGCGACGGTGCCGCGGCCTTCGAGGTCGTGGACCGGGTGATCGAAGGCGGCAACGACCCCCGCCGGTTCGTCGCCGACCTGCTGGAGCGGCTGCGTGACCTGGTGATCTTGGCGGCCGTGCCGGACGCGGGGGAGAAGGGGCTCATCGACGCCCCCGCCGACGTGGTGGAGCGGATGTCGGACCAGGCGTCCGTCTTCGGCGCCGCCGAGCTGAGCCGCGCCGCCGACCTCGTCAACCAGGGGCTGACGGAGATGCGCGGCGCGACCTCGCCGCGTCTCCAGGTGGAGCTGATCTGCGCCCGGGTGCTGCTGCCCGCCGCCTTCGACGACGAGCGGTCGTTCCAGGCGCGGCTGGACCGCCTGGAGCGCGGCGGCGCCTTCGCGGCAGCGGCAGGCGCGGGGGCGGCAGGAGCGCAGGCGGTGCGGGCCGCGCCGCCCGCGGTGGGGTACGTGCCCGGGCCGGAGGCGCATCCGTCCATGGCGCCCGCGCCCGCCGCGGCTCCGTACAGCCCGCCCGCGCCCGCGGCCCCGTACGACCCGCCCGCGCCCGCACCGTACGAAGCCCCGGCGCCGCAGGCACCCGCCCCCGCACCGTCCGCCGAGTACGGGCAGCAGCAGCCTCCGGCCGAGGCTCCGCCCGTCGCTCAGCGGCCCGGCGCCTGGCCCACCCCGGCCGCTGCCGGCGGCGGGGAGC
>NZ_JBHWZJ010000635.1:0-2035 GCF_042728415.1 Streptomyces sp. NPDC060198
GCCTCGGACCCGGCGGCGGGGATGACGTATCCCACCAGGTAGGTGCCGCCCGCCGCGTTCTTCTTCGCGACGACGCAGGTGTGCCGCACTCCGGGGTGTTCCGCGAGGCCGGCCTCCACGTCCTCCATCTCCAGCCGCATGCCGCGGATCTTGATCTGGTTGTCGGCGCGACCGAGGAAGTCGAGGGAGCCGTCGGGGGCGTAGCGGGCGAGGTCACCGGTGCGGTAGAGCCGGGAGCCGTCGCCGGCGAAGGGGTTGGCGACGAACCGGGATGCCGTCAGGCCGGGGGCGTTGACGTAGCCGCGTCCCAGGAGGAAGCCGCCGACGTAGAGTTCGCCGCCGACGCCGACCGGGACGGGCCGCAGTTCGTCGTCGAGGACGTACAGCTGCGTGTTGGGGTTGGCCTTGCCGATCGAGGTGGAGAGGCGTTCGGCGGCGCCGCGGTAGATGACGTGGGAGACGCCGATGGTCGTCTCGGCGGGGCCGTAGCCATGGTAGAGCGGGATGCCGAGCTTGGCGCGGAAGCGTTCGTACAGCTCCGGGGTGAGCACCTCGCCGCCGCACCACACGTGCCGCAGGCTGTCCAGCCGGCCCGAGTCGCCGGCCATCTCCAGCAGGACGTCCAGCATGGAGGAGACCAGGTAGGTGAAGGTGACGCGCTGTTCGGAGATGACGCCGAGCAGATGGTGCGGGTCGCGTTCGCCACCGGGCCGCAGGACCACGAGCCTGCCGCCGGTCACCAGCGGCAGGAAGATCTCGTTGATCGAGATGTCGAAGGAGAGCGGCGCCTTGAACAGCGAGGCGTCGTCGTGGCCGAAGCCGAGGATCTCGCGGCTCTGCCAGAGAAGGCGCTCGCTGATCGCCTCGTGCCGGATCATCGCGCCCTTGGGGCGTCCGGTCGAACCGGAGGTGAAGATCACATAGGCGAGGGCCTGGCCGGACACGGGCACGAAGGACCCGTCGGCGGGGTGGGAATCGTGCGCCCAGTCGCCGAGGTCGACGGCCACGGCCTCCGGTTCGCCCTCGGGCCGTGTCCCCGAGCCGTTGAGCTGGAGGACGGCCCGGGCGTCCTCGATGACGACGGCCCGGCGCGCGGCGGGCCACTGGGGGTCGAGCGGCACGAAGGCACCGCCGGCCCGGAGCACGGCGAGCAGCCCGATCACCATGTCGGCGGACCGGCCGAGCGAGATGCCGACGACCTCTTCGGGGCCGAGGCCACGCCGGATCAGTTCGTGCGCCAACTGGCTGCTGTAGGTGTCGATGTGACGATAGGTCAGCGTGTGGTTCCCGTCGACGACGGCGACGGCGTCCGGCCGGGTGCGCACCTGCTCGCAGAACATCTCCACGAGGGTGGGGCGGTCCCGTTCCGCGTCGGTGTCGTTCCACCTGGCCAGCAGCTCGGCTCTGGCGGTGGCGTCGGCGGTGTGGACCGTACCGAGCGGCCGGTCGGGGAACTCGACCAGATCGTCCAGCGCGCTCCTGGCGTCGGCCGGGTCGATTCCCTCGGGGACGGTGACGCCCGGGCCGGGGCCGCCGGCCGTCCAGCCGCCGGCCCCGGTACCGCCGTTGTGCACCCAGCCGAGGACGTCGGGGAACAGGGTGCCCGGACGCAGGTCCATGCCTTCGGGGCCGCGGCCCGTGGCCCAGTACGACAGGGCGATGGCGCAGGCCTCGGTGATGGTGGTGTCGGAGTAGTCACCGGTTCGCCGGCGGACGGCGTCCAGGCTCGCGGGAGACAGCGGCACGAGGCGGGCGTGGGGATCCATCATCGAAGACTCATCGTCCCTTCCGGGTTGGAGAATTGGCTCGGAACGGGCACGGTCCGGGCAGGGGTCCTCGGCTCCCGCCGGGCATGGGCCGGGGCGTGGTGCCGTCGTCGGTCCGCTGTGTCGCGGAGAGTTCGGGGGCGGTCGTCGGCGGCGGAAACGAGGACCTGGGGCCGGGGCCGCCGCCCGGGAGCCGAACCGGTGGCTGACCGACCCGGCCAGCGGCATCGCCAGCGCCGCGCCGACGGCGGGGAAGGCGAGCGCCAGGC
>NZ_JBHWZJ010000636.1:0-2007 GCF_042728415.1 Streptomyces sp. NPDC060198
GGGACGGCGCTCGCGGCGTCAGCCGCGACCGGCGCCCGTCGCGGTCGGGACCGCATCGACGCCCCAGCCCGACCGCCGGTCGGAGAGCTCGATCCCGACGGTGCCGATGCGGAGCAGGCCCGCGTGCGAGAGCCGGCTCCGTCGCAGCGTGCCCACGAGGGCGTCCACGGAGGCGCGTACGGGAGCTGGACGCGTCCGCGCACGGCGCATCGATGTGGGGGTGCGCCCGTGCGCGGGCCGGATCCCGACTTTCTCGAACATGGGCGGCGCTCATGACGCACGTGGCCGATTCGGGCTCCGCCTCGAAGATGCGGCGTCGCACGCGCCCTGGCCTCGATCACGCGCCGCCCTCGCCGTCGGCCCCGATCCGGCCGGAGTACTGAGGAAGCTCTTGGGGGGTGGTCCGGCCGTAGCGCCACGGTGCGACCTTCGGTGGGTGTACCAGCCTCATGTGGCGGGGGCCCGGCGGGCGCACGGTGCAATGTGCTCCGGCCCTGGAGGTGGAGCCTGGCAGATCGTCTCGTGGGCCACGTGCGTCTCCAGTTGGTCCGGAGACCGCGACCGCAGAGCCCGGCGGGTCTGATCGGGACTCCACCGCAGGTCCGGACGACGGTGGACGAAGACCCTCGGCGTGGCATCCGGGGTCGGGCCGACCGTCGCCGCCGCGCCGGCATGGCAGTACGGGCACTGATCCCCGGTCGCCGTGGAGTCAGGCAGGTCCATGGTCGTCAATCTCTGCCTGTCCCACCCACCAGTGGGCCATCGGCCGCCGGTCTGCGCGATCCTTCAGGCGAACGTGTTGCAGGTGTCGACTTTCCCGGACCGGTAGCCGGTGGTGAACCACTTCTGACGTTGCGCCGCAGAGCCGTGCGTCCAGGTGTCCGGCGTGACGCTGCCCTGGTACCTCTCCTGGATACGGTCGTCGCCCACGGCGGCGGCCGCGTCCAGTCCTTGATCGATGTCCGACTCCGTGAGTTCGGTGATCAGGGGCTTGCCGCTCTTCGGGTCGGGAGTCGTGGTCGCGTGGTGGGCCCAGACCCCGGCGAGGCAGTCCGCCTGGAGTTCCAGCTTCACCGAGCCGCTGTTCCGGCCCTGGCCGCTGCCGCGGGAGATGGTGCCGTTGAGGTCCTGGATGTGGTGCCCGTACTCGTGCGCGACGACGTACGCCTCGGCGAAGGGACCACCCTCGGCGCCGAATTTGCTGGTGAGTTCCTCGAAGAAGCCGAGGTCGAGATAGACCTTGTCGTCGGCGGAGCAGTAGAAGGGGCCCACCTCGGACGTCGCGTCGCCGCAGCCGGTGCTCACGCTGTTGGTGAACAGCCAGGTCGGGGCCTGCGTGTAGGACTTCCCGGCGGCTGATTCGGTCTGCTTCCAGAACGCCTGGACGCTGTCGACCACGGCCACGATCCGGCAGTCGTCCTTCGTGTTGGCGTCGGCACCCGTCCGGCAGTCCGCTGCCAGATCGGCGGCACCGGTACCACCGGATCCGCCGGCATCGGTGGCGGGGTCCGAGCTGAGCAGGCCGGGGTCCACCCCCAACACCACCGACGCGATCAGCACCAGCAGACCGACCACCCCACCGCCCACGGTCTTCCCGCCACCGGGAATCCCGCTCAAAGCTCCGCCCCGGTTGTCCTGGACCTCGGAGGTGTCCAGGGCAGCGTCTTCGTCGAACTTCATCAGCTGACTCTCCCTCACGGCGCGCCGGTCCACCCTGCGTCGCTCGGCACGCGTACCCCCGGGAAGCCGCCTCATCCGCCATCGCGACCGAGCGCGATCCCTCGGCCCTCCCCTCGACCCGTGGCGCCCACCGCGATGCTGGTGGACGTCGTCCCCGTCGTGACCGGCCGGTGGGTGGGAGACCCGGTGAGGGGCAGCGGCCCGAAGACGACGGAGCGGCGGCGGACCATGCTCGGGGAGAGGCGCCCGTTCGGCTTTCCGCTGCTCGCACGGCTCCTGCCGGCGGTGTGGTTCGCCGCCGGCAGGCCTGTGTCCGTGCTCCTGCCG
>NZ_JBHWZJ010000637.1:0-2003 GCF_042728415.1 Streptomyces sp. NPDC060198
GTCCGGGGTACCGGCCGAAGGCGTCCGGAACGACCGGTACGCCGGACCGAGTCCGGAACCCTCACCGTCCTGATCCGGCCAATCTCGCGCATGACTTCCGGACTCCTCCCCGCGGCGCGGGCGGAACCCCGTACCGCAGGGTGGAGGTGGGTTCCGAGGCGGCTCCGCACACCGCACCGACAGCCGCTTCCGGTCGCGGGCGGGGGCAGGGTGACGGGAAGCCGCTTCCCGTACGAGGATGTCCGCATGTCAGACACTTCGAGCAGCGCGCTGCCCCGTCAGGTCGCCGACGCATACGTCGACGCAATCATCGATCTCGACCCCATCCTGGGTACCTATCTGGGTGTCCCGGCGAGTTCCGGCCGCCTGCCCGACTTCTCGCCCGAGGGCCAGGCAGCCGTGGCTGATCTCGCCCGTGCCACGCTGGTGGAGCTGGACGCCGCGGAGCTTCTCCCGGGCGCCGACAGCGACGCCGAGCGACGCTGCGGCAGGCTCTTGCGTGAGCGGCTCACCGCCGAACTCGCCGTCCACGCGGCGGACGAGCATCTGCGGGCCGTCTCCAATCTGCACTCCCCGGCCCACAGCGTCCGCGAAGCCTTCACGGTGACGCCCACGGAGACCGACGAGGACTGGGCCGCGGTGGCCGACCGGCTGCGCGCCGTTCCGGACGCACTCGCGGGTTACCGCGCTTCGCTCGCTCTCGGCCTCGAACGGAAGCTGTACGGCGGCCCCCGTCCCACCGCCACGTTCATCGAGCAGCTGACGGCCTGGGCCGGCGGCGACGGCGAGGGGGACGGGTTCTTCGCGGACTTCGTCGCGCCCGGCCCCGCCGCGCTCCGCGCGGACCTGGACGGTGCCGCCGCCGTCGCCACCGAGGCGCTGGTGGCCCTGCGCGACTGGATGAACGAGGTGTACGCCCCCGCGATCGAGGGCTCGCCCGACACCGTGGGCCGTGAGCGGTACGCCCGGTGGTCACGCTACTTCAACGGTACCGACCTGGACCTGGACGAGGCGTACGCGTACGGCTGGTCCGAATACCACCGGCTGCTCGCCGAGATGAAGTCCGAGGCCGCCAAGATCCTGCCCGGGGCCGGTCCGTGGGAGGCGCTCGCGCACCTCGATGTGCACGGTAAGCACATCGAGGGAGTGGACGAGGTCCAGAAGTGGCTCCAGGGCCTGATGGACGAGGCCATCGAGGCGCTGGACGGCACCCACTTCGAACTCGCCGAGCGCGTGAGGAAGGTGGAGTCGCACATCGCTCCCCCCGGCGGCGCGGCGGCCCCCTACTACACCGGCCCCTCCGAGGACTTCTCCCGTCCGGGCCGTACCTGGCTGCCGACGATGGGCGAAACGCGCTTCCCCGTCTACGACTTGGTGTCCACCTGGTACCACGAGGGGGTGCCCGGCCATCACCTGCAGATCGCCCAGTGGACCCATGTCGCCTCCTCGCTCTCCCGCTATCAGGCGTCGGTCGGCCAGGTCAGCGCCAACGCCGAGGGCTGGGCGCTGTACGCGGAACGGCTCATGGACGAGCTGGGCTTCCTGCCGGACGCCGAACGGCGACTCGGCTACCTGGACGCCCAGATGATGCGCGCCTGCCGGGTCATCGTGGACATCGGCATGCACCTGGAGCTGGAGATCCCGGCGGAGTCGTCGTTCCACCCGGGTGAGCGGTGGACCCCGGAACTGGCGGAGGAGTTCTTCGGCGCCCACAGTGGCCGCCCGGCGGAGTTCGTGGAGAGCGAGCTGACCCGCTACCTCTCCATGCCGGGGCAGGCGATCGGCTACAAGCTCGGCGAACGTGCCTGGCTGCTGGGCCGGGAGAACGCCCGCGCGGCCCACGGGGACGCCTTCGACCTCAAGGCCTGGCACATGGCGGCCCTGTCGCAGGGGTCGCTGGGCCTGGACGATCTCGTCGAGGAGCTCTCCAAGCTCTGATCCCGGGCGGTTCCGTCCCGCGCGGCATTCGTCCGCCCGCGGGACCTCGACCGGACCCACCGGCC
>NZ_JBHWZJ010000638.1:0-1965 GCF_042728415.1 Streptomyces sp. NPDC060198
GTACGGGCCCCAGGTGCGAAGGTCACGGCGTGCGCGGGTCACGCCGTGCGAAGGTCACGACGTGCCGAGGCACGCGGTGCGGAAAAACGGATCAGGCGACGAGGTTCACCGAGCGGGCCATGGCGGCACCGATCTCCTCGGAGATCTCGTTCAGCACCGACTGCGGCACGGTGTCGTCGACGGTGAGGACGACGACCGCCTCCCCGCCCACGTCCGCGCGCGAAACCTGCATGCCCGCGATGTTCAGACCGGCCTCGCCGAGGATGCGGCCGACGGTGCCGACGACACCGGGACGGTCCTGGTAGCGCAGCACGACCATGTGGTCGGCAAGCGCCAGGTCGACGTCGTGTTCACCGATGGCGACGATCTTCTGGAGGTGCTTGGGGCCGGCCAGCGTGCCGGAGACCGAGACCTCCTCGCCGCCCGAGAGGGTGCCGCGCACGGTGACGACATTGCGGTGCTCGGCCGACTCGGAGCTGGTGGTGAGGCGGACCTCGACACCGCGCTCCTGCGCGAAGAGCGGGGCGTTGACGTAGCTGACGGTCTCGTCCACGACGTCCTCGAAGACGCCCTTGAGCGCGGAGAGTTCGAGCACCTTCACGTCGTGCTGGGTGATCTCGCCGTACACCTCGACGTCGAGACGGGCTGCGACCTCGCCCGCGAGGGCGGTGAAGATGCGGCCGAGCTTTTCGGCGAGCGGCAGGCCCGGGCGTACGTCCTCGGCGATGACTCCACCCTGGACGTTGACCGCGTCCGGCACCAGCTCGCCGGCGAGCGCGAGGCGCACCGAGCGGGCGACGGCGATACCGGCCTTCTCCTGGGCCTCGTCCGTGGAGGCGCCGAGGTGCGGGGTGCAGACGACCTGGTCGAACTGGAAGAGCGGGGAGTCCGTGCAGGGCTCCTTGGTGTAGACGTCGAGGCCGGCTCCGGCGACGCGCCCTTCCTTCAGGGCGGAGTAGAGCGCCTCTTCGTCCACGATGCCGCCGCGGGCGGCGTTGACGATGCGCACCGAGGGCTTCACCTTGTGCAGCGCCTCGTCGCCGATGAGACCGAGGGTCTCCGGCGTCTTGGGCAGGTGCACGGTGATGAAGTCGGAGACCTCCAGCAGCTCGTCCAGGCTGAGGAGCTTGACGCCCATCTGCGCGGCGCGGGCCGGCTGCACGTAGGGGTCGTACGCGACGATCTTCATGCCGAAGGCGGACATGCGCTGGGCGACCAGCACGCCGATGCGGCCGAGGCCCACGACGCCGAGGGTCTTCTCGCTCAGCTCGACACCCGTGTACTTCGAGCGCTTCCACTCGCCGTTCTTCAGGGCGGTGTTGGCCTGGGGGATGTGGCGGGCGGTGGCGACCAGCAGACCACAGGCGAGCTCGGCGGCCGTGACGATGTTGGAGGTCGGTGCGTTCACGACCATCACGCCGGCCTTGGTGGCGGCGGAGACGTCGACGTTGTCCAGACCGACACCCGCGCGGGCGACGACCCGGAGCTTCTTCGCCGCGGCGATGGCCTCGGCGTCGACCTTCGTGGCGGAACGCACCAGGATCGCGTCGACATCGGCGATGGCCGGGAGCAGTTCGGCGCGGTCGGCGCCGTTGCAGTGCCGGATCTCGAAGTCCGGTCCCAGGGCGTCGACCGTGGCGGGCGACAGCTCTTCGGCGATGAGTACGACAGGTTTCGAGCTCACGTGTGTCCTCACAAATCCCAGTGCGGACGGCCGTCCCGACGGCCGCAGGCGGTGGAGGCTAGCCGCGTGGTAGACGCACGACACTGTGGGCCCTGACGCGTATATGTGTTGAGCAGTGTAGTCATGCGCCGGGGCGTTGAATGCTCCCCGGTGGAAGGATCACTCGTCCGAGGGTGGACAGCCGGTACATGGGTACGGCCGCCGCCTCTTGACGCTGTCCTTCCGGTCCGTGCGTGTGCCGCCCGTCGCGCCCCGCAGTGACACGGGGCCGGGCGTGTGGC
>NZ_JBHWZJ010000639.1:0-1954 GCF_042728415.1 Streptomyces sp. NPDC060198
TCCGTCTCCCGCGGCTGGGGAGACGGAGACGGGACCGGTACACGCCTCGGACGCGGCGGCGGGCCCCGCGCCCGCCTTCGACCGCCGGGGCTTCGTGATCGCCGCCACCGCCGCGGCGGCGGCCTCGGCCGGGGCGGGGTACGTGGGGCGCCGCCTCACCGCGTCCGTCCAGGCCGGGGCATCGGCCTCCCGCGCCGACATCAGGCTGCCGGTACCCGACTCGGCCGCGCCCGCCGTGCCCCCGGGCACGGACCTGGGGGTACGCGGCGTCAGCTCGTTCGTCACCCCGAACAAGAGCTTCTACCGCGTCGACACCGCGCTGGTGGTGCCCCGCGTGGACGCCGGCCGCTGGCGGCTTCGCATCCACGGCAAGGGCGTCACCCGCCCGCTGACCCTCGGTTACCAGGACCTGCTGTCCCGTCCGACCGTCGAACGGGACATCACCCTGGCCTGCGTGTCCAACGAGGTCGGCGGACCGTACATCGGCAACGCCCGGTGGATCGGGGTTCGCCTGGCGGACCTCCTGCGCGAGGCCGGGGTGAAGGCCCCGTCGAAGGGCGGTCCGGCCGACCAGCTCGTCTCGCGCTCGGTCGACGGAATGACCATCGGCACGCCTGTCGAAACCGTCCTGGACGGCCGCGACGCGATGCTCGCCCTCGGCATGAACGGCGAGCCGCTGCCGTTCGAGCACGGCTTCCCGGTGCGAATGCTCGTCCCCGGTCTCTACGGCTACGTCTCGGCCTGCAAGTGGATCGAGGACATCGAGCTGACCACCTTCGACGCGTACGACGCCTACTGGGTCAAGCGCGACTGGGCCCAGCAGGCGCCCATCAAGACGGAGTCGCGGATCGACACTCCGCGCCCCTTCGCGTCGCCGAAGGCCGGCACCGTGCCGGTCGGCGGTGTCGCCTGGGCCCAGCACCGGGGCATCTCCCGGGTGGAGGTCCGGGTGGACGGCGGCGACTGGCACACCGCGCGGCTGGGCGCGGCGGACGGCCGGGACACCTGGCGCCAGTGGGTGTGGGAGTGGCCGGCCACCTCCGGCCACCACACCCTCGAAGTCCGCGCGACCGACGGCACCGGCGCCACCCAGACCTCCCACCGCGTCGGAACCGTCCCCGACGGCGCGACCGGCTGGCATTCGGTGGTGGTCGACGTGTCCTGAGCCCCTCTCACCACCTCGAAGCCTGCTCCTTCCCGTTCCACGACCGAACCGCCCGGGCCGCTCGACCGCCCGGGCAGGCACCACCATCCGAACCAGGAGAACTCCATGAACGCCCTGCACCTTCGCCGTCTCGCCGTCGCCGTCTCGGCCGCCGCCGTACTGCCGCTGGCCCTGACGTCCTGCTCCTCCACCGACACCAAGGACTCGGCTTCCGGCGCCGGCGCCGACAAGGCGTCCTCGGCGAGTGCGCCGGCGAGTGCCGCCACGCCCGCCGACGAGCCCTTCGGCCCGGCCTGTTCCTCCGTGCCGAAGAACGGCGCGGGCTCCTTCGACGGCATGGCGCAGGACCCGGTCGCCACCGCCGCCTCGAACAACCCGGACCTCGCCACCCTGGTCACCGCGGTCAAGGCCGCCGGGCTGGTCGACACGCTGAACAGCGCCGAGAACATCACGGTCTTCGCGCCGACCAACGAGGCGTTCGCCAAGGTCCCGAAGGCCGACCTGGAGAAGCTGCTCGCGAACAAGGAGGAGCTGACCAAGGTTCTGACCTACCACGTGGTCGGCCAGAAGATCGCCCCGAAGCAGCTGTCGAACGGCTCCTTCGACACCCTGGAGAAGAGCAAGCTGACGACGTCCGGCTCGGACATGACGTACACCGTCAACGACAGCGCGAAGGTCGTCTGCGGCAACGTCCGGACGGCCAACGCCACGGTCTACATCGTCGACTCCGTCCTGATGCCGCCCCAGTAGTCGGCGGGCCCCGATGAGGGCCGGATCATCGTGAGGGGG
>NZ_JBHWZJ010000640.1:0-1947 GCF_042728415.1 Streptomyces sp. NPDC060198
GCGTTCCGCCGAGGCGGAACGCCACGTCCAGATGCCCAGGCCGACGAGGTAGGCGGCGCCGGTGAGCCTGACGGCGGTGAACGCCTGGCTGGACTGCATGACCAGGGCCGACAGACCTGCCACGGCGAACGTGGCGTGGACGTACAGGCCGGTGACCGTGCCGAGGATGACCGGCAAGGCCCGGCGGCGCCCGGCGTCGGTCACGTGCTGGACCAGCAGGGCCAGGCTGGCTCCCGGGGTGGCGATCAGCGGGAGGACCGCCACCAGGAACCCGGCGACGGCGTACGGGTGGACCACGGTGCCTCCAGGCGCGGCCGGGGGCCGGGGTCAGAGCACGACGCGGTAGTGGGTGGTCAGGCGCCGGTCGTCGTCCAGGACGTGGAAGGCGAGGCCGGGGGGCTGCTCGCGGTCCGCGGGCTCGTCGCCCTCCCAGGGCAGGCGCAGGGTCCAGGTGACGGCCGGTCCGACGATCAGCGGACGCCCCGCGAAGGTGGAGGCGGCCGCGGTGTGGGCGTGTCCGGTGAGAACCGCGGTGACCTGCGGGTACGCGTCGAGCAGGGCGGCGAGCTCCCCGGGCTCTTCGAGCAGGAAGGAGTCGGGCAGCGGGTGGTGGAGCCGGACCGGCGGCTGGTGGAAGGCGATCAGTGCCGGGGCGTCCTCGGGCAGCGCGGCGAGAGTGGTGCCGATCCAGGTGAGCGTCTCCGCGTCGAGACGGCCCTCGTCGCGGCCCGGGATGGTGGAGTCGCACATCAGGATCGTGGTGCCGCCGATGCGGTGGGCCCGGTTGACGGGGCCGTGGCCGGGCGCCTCTTCGAGCAGGGCCTTGCGGTAGGCGGAGCGCTCGTCGTGGTTGCCGGGGCACATGAGCACCGGGAAGGGGGCGGCGAGTATCCGGGCCGCCTCCTCGTATTCGGCCTCGTCGCCGTGGTCGGCGATGTCCCCGGTGACCAGAAGGGCGTCGACCGGCCGGGGCAGGGCCCGCAGGTGGTCCATGACGCGGGTGGCGCGCAGGGTCGCCCGCTCGCTGCCGTCGAGGTGCAGGTCACTGATCTGTGCGAGCAGCAGAGTCATTCCGTCGTCTCCCTCAGTAGCGGCGGCTGCGGCCACCTGTCCGTGCGGCGACACGGCACGCGTCGCCCAGGTGCCACCGCCCGGGCGAGACGGTGTGCGTCGCCCCGGTGGCACCACCCGCCGCAGACTCTAACGGTAGTTTTCAGTTTCCCGTTAGAGGTTATGGGGTGTGAGGATGGAGGCCGACGACCGGGCGCAGAGCTGGAACTGGAAGGAGACCTCTCGTGGAGCGTTGGCTGGCACTGGAACTGGCGAGCACGATCCGTCACGACGGAGAGGGCGGCGTCGCCGACGACCTCGCCACCGTCCCGGGGACGACCCGCTGGATCCAAGGGTGCGGGGATCTGCCGGCCGGCCGGGTTCCGGCGGAGTTCGCGGCGGACGAAGACCTCAGGCTCCGGATCGTGGAGGTCCGTCAAGCGGTCCGGGCCCTGTTCGCCAAGGCCGTCAGTCCCGCTCCCCCCAGCCCGGCTGACGCCCACCGCCTGATGCCGGTCGACCGGGCCACGGCCCGGCTCAACGCGGTGGCGGCCCTGGAACCGGTCGTCCCGCAGATGGACTGGCCCACCGAAGGCGCCCCCGTCACCCGGCTGCTGTCGGCCGAGGACGATCCGGGCGTACGGCTCCTCGCGGCCCTGGCCCGCGCCGCCATCGACTTCCTCAGCGGCCCGCAGCGCCCGCGGCTGCACTCCTGCACCGCGCCCCGCTGCGTGCGCTACTTCGTCAAGAGCCACGGGCGGCAGGAGTGGTGCAAGCCGTCGTGCGGCAACCGCGCCCGCGCCGCCCGTCACTACAAGCGTCAGCAGGCGGTGGCCGAAGGCGGTTCCGCCCCGGCGTGAGGGGCGGGCGCGCACGGCGCCCGGCGCGGCGGGGACG
>NZ_JBHWZJ010000641.1:0-1926 GCF_042728415.1 Streptomyces sp. NPDC060198
CCCGCACTCTCGCGAGAGTGCGGGGCCGGGCCTTCGGCGTACGCGGCGCCCTACGGCAGCGCGAGCATCCGCTCCAGCGCCAGCTTCGCGTACTTCTCCGTCTCCGGGTCGACCTCGATCCGGTTGACGAGCTTGCCCTCGGCCAGCGACTCCAGCGTCCAGACCAGGTGAGGCAGGTCGATCCGGTTCATCGTCGAGCAGAAGCAGACCGTCTTGTCGAGGAAGACGATCTCCTTGTCCTCGGCAGCGAAACGGTTCGCCAGTCGGCGCACCAGGTTCAGTTCCGTGCCGATGGCCCACTTGGAGCCGGCCGGGGCCGCCTCCAGGGCCTTGATGATGTACTCCGTCGAGCCGACCTGGTCGGCCGCAGCGACGACCTCGTGCTTGCACTCCGGGTGCACCAGGACGTTGACGCCGGGGATGCGCGCGCGGACGTCCTCGACGGACTCCACCGAGAAGCGCCCGTGCACCGAGCAGTGCCCGCGCCACAGGATCATCTTCGCGTCGCGCAGCTGCTGCGCCGTCAGGCCGCCGTTCGGCTTGTGCGGGTTGTAGAGGACGCAGTCATCCAGCGACATCCCCATGTCCCGGACGGCGGTGTTGCGGCCGAGGTGCTGGTCGGGGAGGAAGAGGACCTTGTCACCCTGCTCGAAGGCCCACTCCAGCGCCCGTTCGGCGTTGGAGGAGGTGCAGATGGTGCCGCCGTGGCGCCCGGTGAACGCCTTGATGTCGGCGGAGGAGTTCATGTACGAGACGGGGACGACCCGGTCGGCCACGCCCGCCTCGGTCAGCACGTCCCAGCACTCGGCGACCTGCTCGGCGGTGGCCATGTCGGCCATCGAGCAGCCGGCCGCCAGGTCGGGCAGGACGACCTTCTGGTCGTCGCCGGTCAGGATGTCCGCGGACTCGGCCATGAAGTGCACACCGCAGAAGACGATGTACTCGGCCTCCGGGCGGGCGGCGGCGTCACGGGCCAGCTTGAAGGAGTCGCCGGTGACGTCCGCGAACTGGATGACCTCGTCGCGCTGGTAGTGGTGGCCGAGGACGAACACCTTGTCCCCGAGCTTCTCCTTGGCCGCGCGGGCGCGCTCCACGAGGTCCGGGTCGGACGGGGAGGGCAGGTCGCCGGGGCACTCCACTCCGCGCTCGCTCTTCGGGTCGGCCTCGCGGCCGAGCAGGAGCAGGGCCAGGGGCGACGGCTGAACATCGAGTTCCACAGGGGGGTGGGCCGTGGTCACGTCACGCACCCTTTCTTGTCATTGGTGAGCGCGGCGGAGCCGGTCGGTGGGGCCGGGGTCAGCGCCGGGAGCCTTTTCGTCTATTTGACGTTATCTATGATAACCGGATCGCGTCAGTTTGACGACGTCGTTACCGTCGATGTGACGCATACCCTCGCGCGCGCCGTGTGCGAGCATGAAAAGGAACAGACGGACGCGGGCGCGGAATGAATCCACGCGCGCGACGGTTGCACCGTCGGCAAGCAGTCCGTACAACCCGGGAGAGAAGCAGATGTCCGTATCGGACGAGACCACCACCGTGAGCGACGGCATCCTCCTGTCCGACGCCGCCGCAGCCAAGGTCAAGGGCCTGCTGGACCAGGAGGGCCGCGACGACCTCGCCCTGCGCGTCGCCGTACAGCCCGGTGGCTGCTCCGGCCTGCGTTACCAGCTCTTCTTCGACGAGCGCTCGCTCGACGGCGACGTCGTGAAGGACTTCGACGGCGTCAAGGTCGTCACCGACCGCATGAGTGCCCCGTACCTCGGCGGAGCCTCGATCGACTTCGTCGACACCATCGAGAAGCAGGGCTTCACGATCGACAACCCCAACGCCACCGGCTCCTGCGCCTGCGGCGACTCGTTCAGCTAAGTCTTCACCGGTTCCCTGAAGACGCCCGGTCCACGGACCGGCCGCGGGACGAAGACGTCC
>NZ_JBHWZJ010000642.1:0-1920 GCF_042728415.1 Streptomyces sp. NPDC060198
GGCGTCGTCGAACAGACCCGCCGCCACGCCGCCGTCGCCGCCCTCCTGCGCGTCCCCCACGTCGTCCTCGCCGTCAACAAGATGGACCTCGTCGAGTGGTCCGAGAAGGAGTTCCTGCGGATCTCCGAGGACTTCGCCCGACACGTGCGCGAACTCGACCACCCGATACGCGAGTTCACCGCCATACCGGTCTCCGCGCTGACCGGGGACAACGTCGTGGACCGTTCCGCGCACATGGACTGGTACACGGGCCCCACCCTCCTCGACCACCTGGAGACCGTCCGCACCGACGACGGCCAGGCGGACCGGCCGGCCCGGCTCCCCGTGAGCTGCGTCCTCCGGCACGGCGACGACCGTTACTACGCGGGCCAGTTGACCTCCGGCGAACTGCGTACCGGAGACGCGGTGGTCGTCCTCCCCTCCGGCGTCACCTCCACGGTCACCGCCGTCGACCGGCTCGGCAGCCGCGTCGACGCCGCGTACGCCCTGGACTCGGTCTCCGTACGCCTCGCCGACGACCTCGACATCGGCCGGGGCGACCTCATCGCGCCGGTGGCCGAGGCGCCCGCGCTCACCCGGAGCGTCGACGCGGACGTCTGCCACCTGCACGACCGCACCCTGAGCGTCGGCGACCGGGTGCTGCTGAAGCACACCACCCGGACGGTCAAGGCGATCGTCCAGGACCTGCCCGGCCGGCCGGACGGTCTCACCACCAACGAGCTGGGCCGGATACGGCTCCGCACGGCCGAACCGCTCGCCACCGACCCCTACGCCGCCTCGCGCCGCACGGGTTCCTTCCTCCTCATCGACCCCGCTGACGGCGCCACGCTGACCGCGGGCATGGTCCGGTGATCGCGTGCCGACCCCGGGCCGAACCCCCGCCCCCGCGCTCGCCCTGAACCAGGTCACGCACGCCTACCGGACCGACGGGCCACCGGTGCTCGACCGGATCGATCTCACCGTCGCGCAGGGGGAGTTCCTCTGCGTGCTGGGCGCGTCCGGCTCCGGGAAGTCCACCCTGCTGAGCCTCTTCGGCGGGCTGGAGCACCCCTCCTCGGGCACGGTGTCGCTGCCGTCGCCGCGGCCCGCCCTGATGTTCCAGGAGCACGCGCTCTTCCCCTGGCTCACCGCCGGCGGGAACGTCGAACTCGCTCTTCGCTTCGGCGGGTTGCCGAAGGCGGACCGGGAAGCCGAAGCCCGGCGGCTGCTCGCCCTGGTACGGCTCCCGGACGCCTACGACCGGCCCGTCCACGAACTCTCCGGCGGCATGCGGCAACGCGTCGCGCTGGCCCGCGCGCTCGCACAGGGCAGCCGGGTCCTGCTGATGGACGAACCCTTCGCCGCGCTCGACACGATCACCCGCGGCGTGCTGCACGAGGTACTCCTCGGCATCTGGGAGGCGCGCGGGCTCACCGTCGTCTTCGTCACCCACCAGGTACCCGAGGCCGTACGGCTCGCCACCCGCATCGTCCTGCTGTCCTCGCGCCCGGGCCGCATCGCATACGGCTGGCGGGCCGGTGAAGCCGGGGCGGACAGCACGACCATCACCGCCCGGCTGCGGGAGGAGATCCGGCGCCATGCCCCCGCCCACTGAACAGAAGGAACGGACGGCCGAAGCCGCCGCGCTCACCGAGGGTCTGGACCGGCTGGACACCGCCCCCGTACGCCCGCCCACGACCGGCGTGAACGCCCGGCGGCGCGTCGCCCGCCTCCGCGGCGCGGCGGGCGCCCCGGCCCTCTCCGCGCTCGTCCTGCTGCTGCTCTGGCAGGGCGCCTGGGGGCTCGGCCTCTCCGCCACGCTCCCCTCCCCCGCCGCCCGCGCCCCCTCCCAGGGCGACGCGCGGGGGGGCGGGGCCCCGGGGGCGGGGGGCGGGCCCCGCCCGCGGCGGGCGGCGGGGGGGGGGGGGGGTATTGAAAACA
>NZ_JBHWZJ010000643.1:0-1920 GCF_042728415.1 Streptomyces sp. NPDC060198
TTGGGCCTCCCGCGGCCGGGCACCCCCTACCCACACCTGGGGGGCCCGCGGGGCTTTTGTTATTCCCCCCTCCCGCCCCCGGCCGTTCCGTGTACGGTTCTTGTGTCCCTGCCACGCGTGAGCAGGGCGCGAACCCGAACCGGCGGGACATCCGGACATCCATGTATGTGGGGACTCTGTCCTTCGATCTGCTCCTCGGCGACGTACGGTCGTTGAAGGAGAAGCGTTCCATCGTCCGGCCGATCGTCGCCGAGCTCCAGCGCAGATTCGCGGTGAGCGTGGCGGAGACGGGCGATCAGGATCTCCATCGCAGGGCCGAAATCGGCCTCGCCGTGGTCTCCGGGGAAACCCGGCACCTCACAGACGTGCTGGACCGGTGCGAGCGACTCGTCGCCGGCCGGCCGGAAGTGGAGCTGCTGTCCGTACGGCGGCGGCTGCACAGCGACGAAGACGATTGAGCAAGGCAGAAGGAGACGGACCAGTGGCCGACAACGCGCGGGCGAAGAAGCTGGCGGACCTCATCCAGCAGGTGGTCGCCGAGAAACTGCAGCGCGGGGTCAAGGACCCCCGGCTGGGTACCCATGTGACGATCACGGACACCCGCGTCACGGGTGACCTGCGGGAGGCCACGGTCTTCTACACGGTCTACGGCGACGACGAGGACCGGGCCAGCGCGGCGGCCGGCCTGGAGAGCGCCAAGGGTGTTCTGCGGTCGGCGGTCGGAGCGGCGGCGGGGACGAAGTTCACCCCCACCCTCGCCTTCGTGGCGGACGCCCTGCCGGGCAACGCCAAGGCGATCGAGGACCTCCTCGACCAGGTGCGGGCCTCGGACGCCAAGGTGCGCGAGGCGTCCTCGGGCGCCACGTACGCAGGCGGCGCCGACCCGTACCGCAAGCCGGAGGACGAGGACGACACCTCCGCATGACAGAGCAGATCAAGACGCCGGACGGCCTTGTCATCGTCGACAAGCCGTCCGGCTTCACGTCGCACGACGTCGTCGCCAAGATGCGCGGCATCGCCCGCACCCGGCGCGTCGGCCACGCAGGCACGCTGGACCCGATGGCGACCGGGGTACTGGTGCTCGGCGTGGAACGCGCCACCAAGCTGCTCGGCCACCTCGCGCTCACCGAGAAGGAGTACCTCGGTACGATCCGGCTCGGCCAGGACACCGTCACCGACGACGCCGAGGGCGAGATCACCTCGTCCACCGACGCCTCGAAGGTCACCCGTGAGGCCATCGACGCCGGCATCGCCGCACTGTCGGGGCCGATCATGCAGGTCCCGTCCAAGGTCAGCGCCATCAAGATCGACGGCAAGCGGTCGTACGCGCGCGTGCGCGGCGGCGAGGAGTTCGAGATCCCGGCCCGTCCGGTGACGGTCTCCTCGTTCCGCCTGTACGACGTCCGCGAGGCGGTCGCCGAGGACGGCACCCCGGTGCTGGACCTGGTCGTCTCCGTCGTCTGCTCCTCGGGGACGTACATCCGGGCCCTCGCCCGGGACCTCGGCGCCGGGCTCGGCGTCGGCGGGCACCTGACCGCGCTGCGGCGCACCCGGGTCGGCCCGTACGGCATCGACGTGGCCCGGACACTCGACCAGCACCAGCAGGAACTGACCGTGATGCCGGTGGCCGAGGCCGCCGCGTCGGCGTTCCGGCGCTGGGACGTGGACGAGAAGCGGGCCAAGCTGCTGCTCAACGGGGTCCGGCTGGACATGCCGGCGTACCCGCCGGGTCCGGTCGCGGTCTTCGGGCCGGACGGCGCCTTCCTGGTGCTGGTGGAGGAGGAGAAGGGCAAGGCCAAGAGCCTCGCCGTCTTCGCCTGAGCGGGGTGCGGGTGAGCCGTCACCGGCCCTCGCGGGGCGTTGTCCCGCGGTTTCCTCGCACAGGCTTCTTCGACGGCCTGTCTCCCGTCCGGTGCGCAC
>NZ_JBHWZJ010000644.1:0-1896 GCF_042728415.1 Streptomyces sp. NPDC060198
CCGAAGGGCCCGACAGGTGGAGCCCGGCGCCGGGGACGGCCGGGGCGGCGGCGCGTGCGCGGCGCTCGCCCGCGTCGTCGATCCCGCCGTCACCGGCACCGGCGAACCTGGCCTCGCGGAGCGCGGGGTTCAGTGCCGGTGAGACGAACATCACCCGCAGGGTCATCGTTGAAGTCTCCTTCACTCTCAACAGTCGCACGAAGAAAGCGCGTTGGTCGCGGGCAGTACCTCGCGCCCATGGCGGCGCCCGAACACAGGCGCTATGGTCTGACGAGCATGACGACGGCGTAACGGAAGTCCGGTGAGAATCCGGCACGGTCGCGCCACTGTGAACCCGTACCTGCGGGAAGTCAGACCCAGCACCGTCGTCTCAGGCACCACGATCGGGACGCGTGTTCCCTCAGGAGGTTCTGCCATGGCACATATTGCCGCACCCTCGGCCGGCGTACCCGCCGTCACCCCCATATCGCTGAAGGCGATCGCCCCGTGGGCGGTCTTCTTCGGCATTCTCATGCTCGTCCTGCTGTACTTCGTCGGCGCGGAGCAGGGCGCCACCTCGGTCATCTCCGGTGAGGCCGTCCACGAGTGGGTCCACGACGGCCGTCACCTTCTCGGCTTCCCCTGCCACTAGGGCGAGTTCCGACAGTCCCGCCTGTCCGGCGGCGCTCGGCACGCACGCTCGCCGCGTTGTTGGGATCGCCCCGATACATCCCAGTATCGGGGCGACCCTCCGTCGTGCGCACGCACGGACGCCACCGGACCCGCCCTCCGGGCGGACGGCGCCATATTCGCAACACGCCCTAGGGCGTGTGTCGACAGTCCCGCCTGTCCGGCGACGCCCGGCACGCACGCTCGCCGCGTTGTCGGGATCACCCCGGTACATCCAGTATCGGGGTGCCCCTCCGCCGTGCGATCGCACGCACCGGACGCCGCCGGACCCGCCCCACGGGCGAACGGCGCCACTTTCGACACACGCCCCAAGACCCACAGGGGACCGAACTCACATGAACTCCATATCCGTTCGAGCACTTCTGGTCCGCGGCATGCTCGCGGGCCTGCTCGCGGGCGTCGCGGCACTCCTCGTCGCCTACTTCCTCGGTGAGTCCCGGGTGGACGCGTCCATCGCCCTGGAAGAAGCCCACCAACACGACCACCACGGCGGCGAGGAACTGGTCAGCCGGACGATGCAGGCCACCGGAGGTCTCGCCACCGGCGTCCTCGTCTTCGGCGTTGCCGTCGGAGGCATCGCGGCACTCGTCTTCTGTTACGCCCTCGGCCGCATCGGCAGCTTCGGCCCCCGGGCCACCGCGGCGCTGGTCGCGGGGGCCGCGCTGCTGACCGTGTACCTCGTACCGTTCCTGAAGTACCCGGCCAACCCGCCGGCCGTCGGCGACCCGGACACCATCGGCCAACGCACGGGACTCTTCTTCCTCATGGTGGCACTCAGCATCCTTCTCGCCGTCGCCGCCGTCATCGCCGGGAGGAGGCTCGCACCGCGCCTCGGCAACTGGAACGCGACCGTCGCCGCATCCGCCGGATACGTCCTGCTGATCGGACTCGCGTACGTGTTCCTGCCCTCGTTCGACGAGGTGGGATCGGACTTCCCGGCGACCCTGCTCTGGGAATTCCGGCTCTCCACCCTCGCGGTCCAGGCCACCCTCTGGGTGAGCTTCGGGCTGATCTTCGGTGCCTTCACCGAGCGCCTGCTGCTCCCCTCGCGGGGACGGGACGCGGCGTCCCGGGAAGGTGCTCCCCGGCCCGCCGGGGTGGTGGGCTGACCCACCCGCGTGTATGCGGCCGGAGACCTCTCCGGCCGCCCACCCGCGGATCCTGTGTCGCTCGCGGCAGCGGTGGGACCGTGCGGCGACCGCGGGGGAGCGGTTGCGGTTGGTCGCC
>NZ_JBHWZJ010000645.1:0-1894 GCF_042728415.1 Streptomyces sp. NPDC060198
CGCCGTGCGCGGGCCCGGGTCCGTCGCGCGGGTGCCTCCGGGTCAGAGCTGTCCGGCGGAGGTGGCCTCGGTGACTCCGGCGGCCTTGGCGGCGGCGCGCACGGCGCCGGCGACGGCCCCGGCGACCTTGTCGTTGAAGACGGACGGGATGATGTAGTTCGCGTTCAGCTCGTCCTCGGCGACGACGTCGGCGAGGGCACCGGCGGCGGCGAGCATCATCTCGGTGTTGACGGTGCGCGACTGGGCGTCGAGCAGACCGCGGAAGACACCCGGGAAGACCAGCACGTTGTTGATCTGGTTCGGGAAGTCGGAGCGGCCGGTCGCGACGACCGCAGCCGTCTCGCGGGCGATCGTCGGGTCCACCTCGGGGTCCGGATTGGCCAGCGCGAAGACGATCGCGCCGTCCGCCATGGCGGCCACGTCGTCGCCGTCCAGGACGTTGGGGGCGGAGACGCCGATGAAGACGTCCGCGCCGACGACGGCCTCCTTGAGGGTGCCGGTGACGCCCTCCGGGTTGGTGTTGTCGGCGATCCAGCGCAGCGGCGAGTCGGGCTGGGCGGCGACCAGGTCCTCGCGGCCCGCGTGCACCACGCCGTGGATGTCGGCGACGACCGCGTGCTTGACGCCCGCGGCGATGAGGAGCTTCAGGATGGCCGTACCGGCGGCCCCGGCACCGGACATGACGACCCTTACGTCACCGATGGCCTTGCCGACCACGCGCAGCGCGTTGGTGAGCGAGGCGAGCACGACGATGGCGGTGCCGTGCTGGTCGTCGTGGAAGACGGGGATGTCGAGGGCCTCGCGCAGCCGGGCTTCGATCTCGAAGCAGCGCGGCGCGGAGATGTCCTCCAGGTTGATGCCCGCGAAGCCGGGCGCGATGGCCTTGACGATCTCGACGATGGCGTCGGTGTCCTGGGTGTCCAGGCAGATCGGCCAGGCGTCGATGCCGGCGAAGCGCTTGAAGAGGGCGGCCTTGCCCTCCATGACCGGGAGCGCGGCCATCGGGCCGATGTTGCCGAGGCCGAGGACGGCGGAGCCGTCGGTGACGACGGCGACGGAGTTGCGCTTGATGGTCAGGCGGCGCGCGTCCTCGGGGTTCTCGGCGATCGCCATGCAGACGCGGGCCACACCGGGGGTGTAGATCATCGAGAGGTCGTCGCGGTTGCGGATGGGGTGCTTGGACGCCATCTCGATCTTGCCGCCGAGGTGCATCAGGAACGTACGGTCGGAGACCTTGCCGAGCAGGACGCCGTCGATGGCGCGCAGGCCCTCCACGATCTCCTCGGCGTGCGCGGTGGAGGACGCCGCGATGGTGACGTCGATCCGCAGCTTCTCGTGGCCGGAAGCGGTCACGTCGAGGCCGGTCACCGAGCCGCCGGAGGACTCCACGGCCGTGGTGAGCTGGGAGACCGCGGTGCCGCTCGCGGGCACCTCCAGCCGGACCGTCATCGAGTACGAGACGCTGGGCGCCGTTGCCATGGCCGTGTCCTTCGCTTTCCTGAGCTTCATTGCTTAGACGGCGGGGCCGGGCCCCGCACGCGCCCACGATCGTCGCACCTACTGGCGAGTAGCCGGTAACCACTGCCGCAGTACGAAAGATCACTTCCGAGATGCGAGAGACGGAACGGCGGGGTCGTGGACCCGCTCCCGCCAAGCAGAACAGGCCCGCGCCACCATGAGGTGACGCGGGCCTGTCCATGACGTGAGCGGCACCGACCCGCCATGCTCGCCTCGCGGCAAGAGGTCGCTCGTAGCGACGAAGGTTGGGCCCGGGGGCTTGGATCGAGCCGGTGCCGACACCAGGCTAACAAACACCCGTGAGAAGTGATTCCCCCGCAGCGGGTTGACTCTCGCCGTTCGTGTCCGGGCGGGTGTTCCCGGGGCCGTGCGCGGC
>NZ_JBHWZJ010000646.1:0-1251 GCF_042728415.1 Streptomyces sp. NPDC060198
GCCACACTGGCCGCGAAATGCCGCACACCGGGCGCGGCGGAGGAGGCGGGGCATGGTTATTTCCATCTCACTTGTGGTGTTCCTGTTGATCATCGCGATCATCTTCATGCGCAACGGAGGCCTGAAAATCTCGCACGCCATCGTCTGCGCGCTGCTGGGTTTCCTCCTCGCCGGCACGCGGATGGCACCCACGATCCACGACGGAATCGTCTCCACCGCCGAGATCGTGAGCGGGCTGAGACCCTGAGACCCGTAGGCCCCGGACCGGGCCGTACGCGAGGAACCCGGCCCCTCCCGCAGGCCCACCGGGCACGGGCCGCGCACGACCGCCCGCCGCGTTCACCCTCGGCGGGCGGTAACGTCGTCCACAGGTCCCCGTCCGATTCCCGGCGACCCGGAGCACACATCTGCCACTCCCCGTCGCGCCCCTGGAGAACTCCGCCATGTCCTTCCCGCCCTCAGGCCGTCACTCCGGAGCCGCGCACCACGAGTACTGCAACAGTGCCCTGTGCTGCCGGTGCCAGACGCGGACCTGGTCCACGAACGTGGCGGGGGAGCGGCTCTGCGGACCCTGCAGCTCCTGCTGCCGGGAGTGCGGACGGGCTCCGGCCCCCCACCTGGACGGCCTCGACCAGGGGCTCTGCGCCGAGTGCCGAGGACTCTGCGGACGCTGCCTCTCCCCGAAACGGCCGGACGGCTCCTGCGGCTGTGAGGCGTGGCACCGCCACGCCGGAAAGGACCCCTTCGGCTACGTGCTGAACGCCCTGCCGCAGCCCCTGATGCAGGGATTCGGCCGCCGGCTCCCCGCCGAGGTCCACGACCTGATCCGCCAGGAACTCGGACGGCGCACGGCCTTCCTGCTCCGGGAGCGGATCGAGCGCCGCTGGAACCTGCGCTGGGCCCACGCCCTGCACGAGACGGACGAGGACGGCCGCCGCCGCTACACACCGCTGGAGATCGCGGAAGCCCTGCTCACGCGGGGCATCTGCCCAGATCCCGACTGCGAGGACGGCTACCTCACCACCACCGACCTGCCCTGCGGACGCTGCCGGCAGCCCACGTACCGGTTCGTGCCGTCCGTCTCCGAGCGGCGGGCGACCACCGACCACGCCCGGCACACCGCCGCGCAGATCCGGCGCGACCTGCTGGAGAACCGCACCCGTACCCGGCGAGCCCCGCGCGGCTGACCCGACCCGGCAGCGGCCTCCCCGGCCGCTGTGGTCCTGCGTCCTACGCCACCCGGGACGGGTG
>NZ_JBHWZJ010000646.1:1261-1878 GCF_042728415.1 Streptomyces sp. NPDC060198
GGAAAGGACCCCTTCGGCTACGTGCTGAACGCCCTGCCGCAGCCCCTGATGCCGCGTACACGCCGCCCAGGCGCATCAGCTCCTCGTGCGTGCCGCTCTCCGCGACCTTGCCGTCCTCCATCGCCACGATCCGGTCGGCGGCCCTGATCGTGGACAGCCGGTGGGCCACCACGAAGACCGTCCGGCCCCGCACCAGCCGGGCCAGCGCCTCCTGCACCAATGCCTCGGAGCGGGTGTCCAGCGCGGAGGTCGCCTCGTCGAGGATCAGTACCTTCGGGTCCCGGATCAGCGCGCGGGCGATGGCCAGACGCTGCTTCTGGCCACCCGACAGCCGGGCCCCGCGCTCGCCGACGACGGTATGGATGCCGTCGGGGAGGGACTGGACGAACTCCAGGGCGTTCGCGTCGCGCAGCGCCTGGCGGACCGTGTGTTCGTCGGTGTCGCCGAGACCGTAGGTGACGTTCTCCTCCACCGTGCCCTCGAAGAGGATGGACTCCTGCGGGACGACCGAGAGGAACCGCCGGTACGTGCGCAGATCCAGCGACGCCATGTCCCGGCCGTCGAGCAGAATCCGCCCGGACGTCGGCCGGATGAACCCGATCAGGAGGTTCAGGACG
>NZ_JBHWZJ010000647.1:0-1861 GCF_042728415.1 Streptomyces sp. NPDC060198
ACCCGCCCGGTGGCCCCCTTCGCGTCGCCCCGGTGTGGTGATCCGTCGGTGCGGGTCCGTCCGTCCGGGGCGGGTCCTACTGCGCCCGGTCGAAGTCGATCGCGCTGTACGCGCGCAGCTTCGACAGGCGGTGCGTGGAGGAGATGGTGCGGATCGTGCCCGACTTGGACCGCATCACGATGGACTCGGTGGTGGCGGTCTCGGCGCGGTAGCGCACCCCGCGCATCAGCTCGCCGTCGGTGATCCCGGTGGCGACGAAGAACACGTTGTCGCCGCTGACCAGGTCGTCCGTCGACAGCACCCGGTCCAGATCGTGCCCGGCGTCCAGGGCCTTCCGGCGTTCGGCCTCGTCCTTCGGCCAGAGCTTGCCCTGGATGACACCGCCCAGGCACTTTATGGCACAGGCCGAGATGATGCCCTCGGGCGTGCCGCCGATGCCCATGAGCAGGTCGATGCCGGTGCCCTCGCGGGCGGCCATGATCGAGCCGGCCACGTCGCCGTCCGAGATGAACTTGATCCGGGCGCCGGTGTCCCGGATCTCCTTCACGATGCCGTCGTGGCGCGGGCGGTCGAGCACGACGACGGTGACGTCCTCGGGCGTCGAGTGCTTCGCCTTCGCGACGCGCCGGATGTTGACCGCGACGGGTGCGTTGATGTCGACGAAGTCGGCGGCCTCGGGCCCGGTCACCAGCTTGTCCATGTAGAAGACGGCCGAGGGGTCGAACATCGCCCCCCGGTCGGCGGCGGCCAGTACCGCGATGGCGTTGGGCATGCCCTTGGCATTGAGCGTGGTGCCGTCGATCGGGTCCACGGCGATGTCGACCTCGGCGCCGGTGCCGTCGCCGACCCGTTCGCCGTTGAAGAGCATGGGGGCCTCGTCCTTCTCCCCTTCGCCGATCACGACCACACCGTTCATGGAGACCGTGGAGACGAGGGTCCGCATGGCCTTCACCGCGGCCCCGTCGGCGCCGATCTTGTCGCCTCGCCCGACCCAACGGCCGGCGGCCATGGCGGCGGCCTCGGTCACCCGGACGAGTTCGAGGGCGAGGTTGCGGTCGGGGGCCTCCGGAGAGACCTCCAGCTGGGACGGCAGATGGTGCTCGGGCATCGGAGCACGCCTTTCTGTACGACGACGACCGGAAATGAGCGCGCTTCGACTCTATCGGTAGACCGATAAAATGAGCAGGGCGCCCCACGGATGAGCGCACCTTGCCGTACCGCCCGGTGACGGGCCGCCGTCATGCCCCGGCGACGGGCGACCGGCCGGGGTCCGGGGCGGCTGCCGGGAGGCCGCATGCCACCATGTATCCGTGGCAAGCAAGCGAGGCAAGCAGACAGTCCGGGACATGTTCCTGTCGTTGGTGTTGATCGTCGCCGCGGCCGGCGTCATCTACGTCTTCGTTCCGCACGACGACAAGGCCGACCCGGTCCGGACCGTCGACTACCGCGTCGAACTCGCGACCGCGCGCCGCGCGGCCCCGTACCCGGTGGCCGCCCCGTCCGGGCTCCCCGAGGGCTGGAAGGCGACCTCCGTCTCGTACGACGGTGCCGAGGGCAGCAGTTGGCACCTGGGCTTCATCGACCCGGACGGCAGGTACGTCGCCGTGGAGCAGTCCACGACTCCCGTGAAGGCCTACGTCCCCGACGTCAGCCAGGACGCCGAGGACACCGGCCGCACCGAGACCGTCGCGGGTCAGGAGTGGCAGTACTGGAAGGGTGCGAAGTACGACGCCCTGGTGCTGAACGCCGAGGGCTCCACCACGGTGGTCACCGGCTCCGCGCCCAAGGAGCAGCTGGCAGCGATGGCCGCCGCGCTCACCACGTCCTGACGCGGGCCCGGCCCGTCGCGGCAGCGGAGACC
>NZ_JBHWZJ010000648.1:0-1841 GCF_042728415.1 Streptomyces sp. NPDC060198
CTCCCGGAGGAGTGCCGCCCTTCTTCTACCTTCTACCGCCGCTCACACGGCTCGTACCGTTCAGCCCTTGGCCGGTCCTTCCGCGTCGGGCTCACCGGCGTTCCGCTCGGCCTGGGGGGCCGTCTCGGCGGGTGCTTCCGCGCTCTCGGCGGCCGCGTCGGCACGGTCCGCCCACGCGTTCAGCTCGTCCTCGTCGTCCTCGTCATCGTCATCGTCGTAGTCGTCGCCCTCGTCGGTGGCGTCGGCGATGTCGTCGGCGATGGTGGCCGGGACCTGGACCGCGGGGGCGGTGTGCTCCTCGGCGGGGGCGGTGCCGACGGTGGACGTCGCGTCCTCCTCGTCGTCGTCCATGGCGTCCACGAACTCGACCCCGTCCAGCTCGGCGAGCCGGTCGGAGGCGTCGGTCGCACCGTCCTTGTCGGACTCCAGGGCCTTGCCGAACCACTCGCGGGCCTCGTCCTCACGGCCCGCCTCCAGGAGCGCGTCGGCGTACGCGTAGCGCAGGCGCGGGGTCCACGGGTGAATCGCGTTGGAAGCCAGCTCGGGGCTCTGCAGGGTGACGATGGCGGCATCGATCTGCCCCATGTCACGGCGGGCCCCTGCGGCGACCAGGCGCATCTCGACCTGGCCGGCCTTGTCCAGCTTCTGGACCTCGGGATCGCCCGCCATCGCCATGGCGCGCTCGGGGCGGCCGAGACCGCGCTCGCAGTCCGCCATGACGGGCCACAGCTCCACGGAGCCGGTCATCCGACGGGCGGCCCGGAACTCGGCCAGCGCCTCCCCGTACTTCTGCGTGGCGTACGCGGCGAAGCCCGCCGCCTCACGGACGGCAGCGACGCGCGAGGCGAGCCGGAGGGCGACGCGGGAGTACCCGTACGCCTCTTCCGGGTCCTCGTCGATGAGCCGGGCGACCATGACGAGGTTGCGCGCGACGTCCTCGGCAAGGGTCTTCGGCAGGCTCATGAGCTCCTGACGCACTTCCTTGTCGATTTCAAAGCCCGTGACGTCGTCCGGGATGGGCAGCCGCTTGATGGGCTCGCGGTCACGGTCGCCCTGGTAGCCACCACGGTCGTCGCGCCCCTGGTAACCGCCACGGTCGTCGCGCTGACCACGGAAGCCACCACGGTCGTCCTCGCGACGGGGGGCACGGTCGTCACGACGGAAACCACCGCCCGAACCGGAGCCGCCACGGTCGTCGCGACGGAAACCGCCACCGGAGCCGCCACGGCTGTCGTCACGACGGAAACCGCCGCCGGAGGGGCGGTCGTCACGGCGCTCGAAGCCACCCGGGCGGCCACCACGGTCGTCATCACGACGAGGAGCGCGGTCGTCACGCTGACCACGGAAGCCACCACGGTCGTCCTCACGACGGGGGGCACGGTCGTCACGACGGAAGCCACCACCGGAACCCGAACCGCCACGGTTGTCGTCACGACGGAAACCGCCGCCGGAGGGGCGGTCATCACGGCGCTCGAAGCCACCCGGACGCCCACCACGGTCGTCATCACGGCGAGGAGCGCGGTCGTCGCGCTGACCACGGAAGCCACCGCGGTCGTCCTCACGACGGGGGGCACGGTCGTCACGACGGAAGCCACCACCGGAACCCGAGCCACCACGGCTGTCGTCACGACGGAAGCCACCGCCGGAACCGGAGCCACCACGGCTGTCGTCACGACGGAAGCCACCGCCGGAGCCGGAGCCGCCACGGTTGTCGTCACGACGGAAGCCACCGCCGGAGGGGCGGTCGTCACGGCGCTCGAAACCGCCCGGACGGCCACCACGGTCGTCATCACGACGAGGGGCACGGTCGTCACGACGGAAACCGCCACCGGGGGCGCTGT
>NZ_JBHWZJ010000649.1:0-1831 GCF_042728415.1 Streptomyces sp. NPDC060198
GTGCGGGATGATGTCCCTGGGCCGGATTTCTTTTTCGCCCGTTCATCCGGCGTTTCACGTTTTTCAACAGGAGTTCCGCTCCCGGTTCTCCTGTTTCCGTATTTGTCCCGTTCATCGGCTCGTTCTTGCGATTCTGGGCGCCCTTTCGGTCGTCGCTCTCCACAGGGAATCCCTCGATACGTGCCCATCGAGGAAAGGTTCTCCATGAACCGCGATCGCACGCCCCGCTCGAACGACAGGTTTTCCCGCACCCGATCCGGTGGTTCCGGCTCCTCCTCCGGTGGTGGCTCCGGCTTCGGCGGCGGCTCGAGGTATTCCGGCGGGGGCCGTCCCGGCGGCTCCGGCGGCGGACCGCGCCGCTCCGGCGGCCAGGGCAGCCGCAGGCCCGCGGGCAAGAGCGAGTTCGCCCTGCCCGTCACGATCAACCCGGGTCTCCCGGCGGTCGAGGCCTTTGACGCGATGGAGCTGCCCGCGCCCCTGAAGGCGACGCTCGTCGCCGAGGGGGTCACCGTGCCGTTCCCGATCCAGGCGGCCACCCTCCCCAACTCGCTCGCCGGTCGCGACGTCCTCGGCCGCGGCCGCACCGGCTCCGGCAAGACGCTGGCCTTCGGCCTCGCCCTGCTGGCCCGTACCGAAGGCCGCCGCGCGGACGCCCGCCGGCCGCTCGCCCTGGTCCTCGTGCCCACCCGTGAGCTGGCGCAGCAGGTGACCGACGCGCTCACCCCGTACGCCCGGTCGCTGAAGCTGCGGCTCGCCACCGTCGTCGGCGGCATGTCGATCGGCCGGCAGGCCAGCGCGCTGCGCGGCGGTGCCGAAGTCGTCGTCGCCACGCCGGGCCGGCTCAAGGACCTCATCGAGCGCGGCGACTGCAAGCTCGACCGGGTCACCATCACGGTGCTCGACGAGGCCGACCAGATGGCCGACATGGGCTTCATGCCGCAGGTCACCGAGCTGCTCGACCAGGTGAACCCGGAGGGGCAGCGGATGCTCTTCTCGGCCACCCTCGACAAGAACGTCGACCTGCTGGTCCGGCGCTACCTGCACGACCCGGTCGTGCACTCGGTCGACCCGGCCGCCGGTGCCGTCACCACGATGGAGCACCACGTGCTCTACGTGCAGGGCGCCGACAAGTACGCCACCACCACGGAGATCGCCGCCCGCGAGGGCCGCGTGATCATGTTCCTGGACACCAAGCACGCGGTGGACCGGCTCACCGACCACCTGCTGGCCAGCGGTGTCCGGGCCGCCGCGCTGCACGGCGGCAAGTCGCAGCCGCAGCGCACCCGCACCCTGGACCGGTTCAAGACCGGGCACGTCACCGTGCTGGTCGCCACGAACGTCGCGGCGCGCGGCATCCACGTCGACAACCTCGACCTGGTCGTCAACGTCGACCCGCCGAGCGACCACAAGGACTACCTGCACCGTGGCGGGCGTACCGCGCGCGCCGGCGAGTCCGGCAGCGTCGTCACGCTGGTGCTGCCGAACCAGCGCCGCGAGATGACCCGTCTGATGCAGGACGCGGGCATCACCCCGCAGATCGCCCAGGTCCGGTCCGGCGAGGCGGAGCTGAGCCGGATCACCGGCGCCCGGACCCCGTCCGGCGTCCCGGTCGTCATCTCCAGCCCGCCGTCCGAGCGCCCCAAGTCCTCCGGCAAGTCCCGCGGCGGTGCCTTCATGGGCCGCGGCCGGGGCCCCGGCGCCGGTGCCCGCTCGGGCTCCGGCCGGAGCCGCCGCACCGACCTGGCGACGCCCGAGGCCCGCGCCGCCGCCGCGGTGCGCCGCGCCAACCGCGCCGCGTAAGCAGCCCGTACGCACGGACAGCGCCCCCGCC
>NZ_JBHWZJ010000650.1:0-1822 GCF_042728415.1 Streptomyces sp. NPDC060198
GCCCCGAAGCGCTGGTCCGGGGGCCGTGCGCAGACGCGTGCGGGTGAGTCGCGGCAGGGGTCCGTCGCACGGGGGCGGTGAAACCTCGTATGGTCGTGTCCGTGTTGGAGGAGATGCGGATACGGTCGCTCGGAGTCATCGACGATGCCGTGGTCGAGCTGTCGCCCGGATTCACCGCGGTCACGGGTGAGACCGGAGCGGGCAAGACCATGGTCGTCACGAGCCTCGGGCTGCTGCTCGGCGGACGTGCCGATCCCGCCCTGGTGCGGATCGGCGCCAAGGCCGCGGTGGTCGAAGGACGGATCACGGTCAAGGACGGAGACGCGGTCGCTCTGCGGGCCGAGGAGGCCGGTGCGGAGATCGAGGACGGTGCGCTGCTGATCAGCCGTACCGTCTCGGCGGAGGGCCGCTCACGGGCCCACCTCGGGGGCAGATCCGTGCCCGTCGGGGTCCTCGCCGAACTCGCCGACGAACTGGTCGCCGTGCACGGCCAGACCGACCAGCAGGGACTGCTCAAGCCCGCGCGGCAGCGGCAGGCCCTGGACCGGTACGCGGGCGACGGGGTCGCCGTGCCGCACGAGAAGTACTCGGCCGCCTACCGACGGCTGCGCGCCGTCGTCGTGGAGTTGGACGAGATCACCACCCGGGCCCGGGAGCGGGCCCAGGAGGCGGACCTGCTGCGCTTCGGCCTCGACGAGATCGCGGCCGTCGAACCCCTGCCCGGCGAGGACGCCGAGCTCGCCGCCGAGGCCGAGCGTCTCGGGCACGCCGAGGCACTCTCCTCCGCCGCCGCCCTCGCGCACACCGCGCTGGCCGGCAACCCGGAGGACCAGGAGGTCGTGGACGCCACGACCGTCGTCGCGGCGGCCGGCCGCTCGCTGGACGCCGTGCGCTCCCACGACCCCGCGCTCGCCGCCCTGGCGGACCGCATCGGGGAGATCTCCATCCTGCTCGCCGACGTGTCCGGCGAACTCGCCGGATACGCCGACCAGCTCGACGCGGACCCGCTGCGGCTGGCTTCGGTGGAGGAGCGCCGGGCCGCGCTCACCGCCCTCACCCGCAAGTACGGCGAGGACATCGCCGCCGTGCTGAGCTGGGCCGAGGAGGGCGCCGCACGCCTCACGGAGCTGGAGGGCGACGACGACCGGATCGGTGAACTCACCGGGGAACGCGACGCCCTGCGCACGGAACTCTCGGAACTGGGTCAGGCCCTGACCGACGCCCGTACCGGGGCGGCGGCACGCTTCGCCGCGGCGGTCACCGAGGAGCTGGCCTCCCTCGCCATGCCGCACGCCCGCGTCTCCTTCGCCGTCCGGCAGAACGAGGCGCCCGACGAGGCCTCCGGCATCGACGTGGGCGGCCGCAGTGTCGTCTACGGGCCGTCCGGGGCCGACGAGGTCGAGCTGCTGCTCGCCCCGCATCCCGGAGCCCAGCCCCGGCCGATCGCCCGGGGAGCCTCGGGCGGTGAGCTCTCCCGGGTGATGCTCGCCGTGGAGGTGGTCTTCGCCGGCTCGGATCCGGTGCCCACGTACCTCTTCGACGAGGTCGACGCGGGCGTCGGCGGCAAGGCGGCGGTGGAGGTCGGCCGCCGCCTCGCCAAGCTCGCCAGGACCGCACAGGTCGTCGTCGTGACGCACCTCCCGCAGGTCGCCGCTTTCGCCGACCGCCAGCTGCTGGTCGAGAAGACCGTGGACGGCTCGGTGACCAGCAGCGGGGTCACCGTCCTGGAGGGCGAGGACCGGGTACGCGAACTCTCCCGGATGCTCGCCGGCCAGGAGGACTCGCAGACGGCCCGCGCCCACGCCGAGGAGCTGCTGGCCAC
>NZ_JBHWZJ010000651.1:0-1818 GCF_042728415.1 Streptomyces sp. NPDC060198
ATCGTGACCAGCTCCGGGTGTACGTACCGGCCGTCCACCTCGATGGCGACGCCGTCCAGGTAGATCGACGGGCCCAGCACACTGCCGTCGGTGTGCGCGGCGGCCACCCATGGTTCGCCGCCGATCCAGGCGCCCTTGGTGCCGATGCCGAGTTCGACGCAGCCGAAGACGCGCTCGTCCTCGACGATGCGGCCGGTCGGGGCGAGCACGCCCGGGTTGAACCCGAGCGACCAGTGCGCCACGCGGAACATGTTCGGGTCGTCGAAGGACTCCATCCAGCGGCGGAACGTGTCCGCGTCCGCGCCGCCCTCGATCTTGGTGACGACGCCCTTCTCCACGGTGCAGCGCACGGGAGAACGCAGCAGACCGATCTCGTCCGGCGGCCACAGGGCCCCGTCGAAGACGAGTACACCGTCCTGGGTCTCCTCGAGCGGGTTCCAGGAGATCTGGCCGGAGAGCATGACCGTCTCGCCCGGCTTCTCGGCCGGCTTCCCGCGCAGGTTGATCGGACGGTCCCCGTTGCGGCCGACCAGGTCGGTGCCGTTGGCGGAGGTGATGCGGACTTCGCCCGCCGCCTCCAGGAGCGCCACGAGAGCCTTTCCGAGGCGGATGACCCCCTGGAAGTCGGGGCGGCCCACGGTGGCGACCAGCATCTGGACGTCCATCGCCGTGAGGTTGGTGTACCGGCAGCCGTTGGCCATGGCGGCGCGGAAGGCGTCGGAGTGCATCAGGTACGAGACGGCGAACTCGATCCACACGTCCGCGTCGGCGATGGCACCGGCCACCGGCCTGGGCGGCTCCATGGAGGCGCCGGGCAGCGTTTCGTACCAGACGACGACGGGGTGCGCGCCTGCGGCGGCGACGGCCTGGGCGGTCGCCTCGATCACCCGGCGGTCGCTGCTGGTGTCACCGGTGAGGACGACGTGCTCGCCGCTCTTGACGAGCATGACCTCCTCGACGAGCTTGCGGGCGGCCAGGGCGAGTTCGAAGCTGAGGTACTCGGGACGCGGTTCGAGCCTGCTGTACATGTCCATGGAGGGATCTCCTTGCCGTGCGGGTGGTGCTGAGTGGAGCGGTGAGAGGGCGCGGTCCGGGAGGGTGTCCGGGCGTGTCGCCGGTTCCCTCGCCGGTGCGTCAGGTCTTGAGGATCTGTGCGGAGTCGCCGAGCGAGCTGCCCGCGATCAGTCCGGCGCCGACCAGGTTGAGTTCCTCGGCCGCGGCGGGTCCGCGCAGCTTCCGGTAACCGACCCGGACGGCCAGGGCGCCGAGGACCAGCCAGCATGCCTGCGGGGTGAGGATGAGCAGGCCGGTGGCGAGCATGACGCCCATCTGCCGGCGGGTGCCGCCGAGCAGCTGTATCGCGGCGCCGGGGACGGCCCAGAGCAGCATGGTGCGGACGGTGTCGGGGTCGCTGAGGCCGCTCGTGAGGGTGGCGGCGTACACCTTGGCGACGGGCGGGATGAGCCCCTGCTCGAAGTACGAGCGCCAGGCGATCGCCACGACGACGAGGGCGACGGCGAATCCGATGAGGGCTGCCAGGAACTGCTGGCGGCGGCCCTCGCGTTCGAAGGCGTCCCAGGGGCGGTGGTCGCGGCGCAGCAGCCACCCCGCCTTGAGGTCGTACCCCATGTCCGCGAAGGCGGGGCCGGTCGCGGAGACGTACCCCACCAGGAGCGCGAGCGGCACCGACGGGATGCCGAGGGCCAGCCCGAGAACGAGGAAGATCAGGGTGACGGCGAAGGACGGAAACCATCCGGACTGCATGGCCGCCAGACCCACGATGAGCTCGTGGACCAGGGCGGCGAAGGCGGCGAAGAG
>NZ_JBHWZJ010000652.1:0-1811 GCF_042728415.1 Streptomyces sp. NPDC060198
GGTGTACCCGGTCGGGGGCCTTCAACCTGCGCGGTGGGTGTGGGATTTGAACCCACCTGACATCGCTGCCACGACGGTTTTCAAGAGCGTTCTGCGGGTTGCCGGTCCAAGCCCGTGACATGAGCATAAGGGTCCGACACTGCCTGAAGGCGCTCTTCCTGGACAGAAGTTGGCCGACCGCGACCGCTAGTGACCCTTTTCTCGAAACGTCCTTCCCTATGCCCGCATGGCCGCAATGATCGGTTTGACCTAGTGGCTAGAGCTACGGAGCGACGCACATGACCGAGCGGACTACCTATCTAGACTCTGATTTACGCGATCGTCGCGCCCGAAAGATTAAGGTCCGGGCTTCCCGCTGGTACGCCACGGTCGAGCTCGACCGCGATGAGTATGTCTACGCTGCGACCTCACTGGGGCACGACACTGCACTGCCCGCCGCCTTCACGGAAGCAGTCGACAGGCTGCGAGACGCAGCCATCGACCGCATCTGGTACGACGGCTACCCACACGGCTTCTCTTATGGGACTGGCCCGAGTTCGGTCATCCTGTTCGTACAGTTCCGATACGTCGATGCCGCAGTCGCAGCGCTGCGAGCAGCTGAGCTCGACCGCGATTACGGCGGGCTTCATGCCCTCGCCGACCGACTGACGCTACCCGTCGACGACTGGCTAGCTCCCGGCGAGCGAGAGCTAGTCCGGGGTGTCGACTTCGATGCGCAGCCCGGCGATTTCCTGAAATTCCTGCGAGGCAAGGCCAAGCAACGCGGACTGCGCCTCAACGGTCGGGCAACCGCTGGCAGCGTATGGGTCCGCCCCGTGTTGCCCCCCATCCAGAGGCTCATCCGGGAAACGCATCCCGAGCAGTATCCCGCGTGGGTGGATCGCTGGACTGGGTACGCCGAGCCTGACGATGCCCCTCTCCGCCCTTGGGTAGGCGGCCGGGACCAGGGTCTCAGCTACGGCTCCAAACCTGTGCAGTTTCAGGAGGTGCGAATGCCGAGCGGCGGCGCTTGCCCCTGCGGCATGAGCCTGGGAGAGCCCTGGGACCGTGGTAAGGAACACACCAGTCACCACGCGTCGTGGGCGTTCGGCGTCCCGGTGCCCAAGAACCTTGAGTGGTGGGGTGACTGCGCTGTCGTGACGACAGAGGCGTCGATCGCATGGCGGAGGCTGGCTTACCGGATGGCGCGGATCCCGCGACAGGAAGGCCACTACGACTTCAGTTCGTGGTCCCACGTCGATGAGCCCGAGGTGTCCTCGGACAATATGAGGGCGTATCTCTTGAAGGCGAACGGGTACGTCATCGGCTACCTGGCCGCCCATGACACCAGCGATCACCGCGCTTGGGATCTGATCGACGGGTCACATTACGGCGATGAGGACGACACCCAGCGTCCACGCATCATCCTGATCTGGGTGGCGGACGCGTACCGATGCCAGGGAGTCGGTGCCAAGCTCGTGCAAACACTCGCATCCCATTCCGGGTGCCAGGTCGCCGACGTGTCCTGGTCAAGCCCGATCAGTGACGCTGGCCGGCATCTCGCCCGCAGTCTCTCACCCGATGGCATCTGGGTCAGCTGACCCGCGCGAGGGCCTCCTACCTGATGGGCCCGCGTGATGCGAAGCAGGCCGTTCCATCACGAGATAGCTGAGCGCCAATCGTCGCGGACTGCTGCGCCGTCAGATAGGCCCGAAACACGTGCCGTTGTCAGCCCCCCCCCGTTATGTTTTTCGCGGTCCTGCAACGGGGCCGCTGGCCTCCGGGCCCGGCATGACTGTGTCCCCCTGTCGAAGGCATGACCTGGGGGGTGG
>NZ_JBHWZJ010000653.1:0-1791 GCF_042728415.1 Streptomyces sp. NPDC060198
CCGCGATGCGGACCGCGCCCTTGCGTTCACCGGCACTTGTGGCAAGATGCTGGCAGGTCATGAGTGACAGCGACTACGGCCCCGGCCCGCTGTCCGGCAACCCTCCGTCCGTGGCGGGGTGCCCCGGGTGAAGACCAGGCCGCAGGCAGCGAGGTCTGCGGCAAGCGCGGGCCCCTCGGCATCCTTGAATGCCAACCCCCGGGGTCCTGGTCCCTAGGGAGCCTCTTGTGAGCAAGCGAATGCGATAGGGCGCAACGCCCTTCCCCGCACCCCTCTCATCTCTTCGCACCGTGCTGCCGCGTACCCGCCGGCACGGTGAATTCGCCTGCGTGATCCGGGAGTTCGTCATGTCCGTGTCTTCTGCTGCCCTCAACACCCCCGACTCCTCCGCCGCTTTCGACGCGGACACCGCCCCGCTGCCGGTGCTCGGCAAGGACGTCACCGTCCCCCTCGTCACCGGAGGCGAGGTCACCTACGCGGCACTCGACTACGCCGCCAGCGCCCCGGCCCTCCAGCGCGTCTGGGACGACGTGGCCGCCTACGCGCCGTACTACGGCAGCGTCCACCGCGGCGCCGGCTACCTCTCGCAGCTCTCCACCGACCTCTTCGAGAACAGCCGCGCCACCGTCGCGGAGTTCCTCGGCTGCCGCCCCGGCGACCAGGTGGTCTTCACCCGCTCGACCACCGACTCCCTCAACCTGCTCGCAGCCGTGATCCCGGCCGACTGCGAGGTGTTCGTGTACGAGACCGAGCACCACGCCTCGCTGCTGCCCTGGCGGGACGCCCGCGTCACCTACCTCAACGCGCCGCGCACCCCGCAGCAGGCCGTCGAGTCCCTGGAGCGCGCGCTCGCCGACCGGGACCCCTACGGCCCGGCACTCGTCTGCGTCACCGGCGCCTCCAACGTCACCGGCGAGCTGTGGCCGGTCAAGGAGCTGGCCGCCGCCGCCCACGCGCACGGTGCCCGCATCGTGCTGGACGCCGCCCAGCTCGCCCCGCACCACCCGGTGGACATCGCCGCACTCGACGTCGACTGGGTCGCCTTCTCCGGTCACAAGCTCTACGCCCCCTTCGGCTCCGGCGTCCTCGCCGGCCGCGCCGACTGGCTCCAGGACTCCGAGCCCTATCTGGCCGGCGGCGGCGCCTCGAAGAAGGTCGCCCGGCGCACCGACGGCGGCGTGGACGTGGAGTGGCACACCACCTCGGCCCGCCACGAGGCCGGTTCGCCCAACGTCATCGGCGTCTACTCCATCGCCTCCGCCTGCAAGGCCCTGACCGAGGCCGGCTTCGACAAGCTGGTCGCCCGCGAGCAGCGGCTGGTCGCCCGGGTCCGCGCGGGCCTCGCCGAGGTGCCGCAGGTCAAGGTGCTCTCGCTCTTCGGCGACGACGCCCCGCGCGTCGGCGTCATCTCCTTCGTGGTGGAGGGCTGGAACAGCTCCCACTTCGCCGCCGCGCTCTCCGCCGAGTACGGCATCGGCGTCCGCGACGGCCTGTTCTGCGCCCACCCCCTGGTCCGCACCCTGCTCGGCAGCGACCCGCAGGACCCGGGCGAGTGCGGCGCGCCGGAGGCCGAGCCGGGCGAGCGCTCCCTGAACGCCATCCGCGTCAGCTTCGGCGCCGGTACGCCGGACGAGCACGTGGACCGCTTCGTGCGCGCGGTCGGCGAGCTGGTCAGCGAGGGTGCCCAGTGGAAGTACCGCACCGAGGGCGGCCGTTGCGTCCCGGACCGGGGCACCGCACAGATCTGACGGCGATGCCCGGCAGCACTTCGGCCGGGGACGGGCAGCTGCC
>NZ_JBHWZJ010000654.1:0-1771 GCF_042728415.1 Streptomyces sp. NPDC060198
TTCGGTACCTCCCCGCCCCGGGGGGCGTGGGGCGCGCCCGCGCCTCCCCCCCTTAACTCCCCCCCGGGGGGGCCCAACGCCTCGTTGGCGGCCTCCAGCGCCGCGGCGGCCGACTCGCCCGCCGCGGTCGCCGACTGCTTGGCCTCGTCGTAGTAGTACCAAGCGGTGGACGCCGAAGCCTGGGCGGCCTCGGAGGAGAGGGTGGCGTCGGTGGCGGAACGAGCGGCGTCCTCGGCCGCGGCGTCGGCCCGGTCGGCCGCCGCCCGCGCGGTGGCCGCGGACTTGGCCGCTGCCGTGGCGGACGCCTCGGCGTCCTCGGCGTACGCCCGCGCCTTGTCGGCCTGGGTCTGCGCCTCGGTGGCGGAGTCCTTCGCTTTGTCCGCCCACTGCTGGGCTTCGGCGGCGGCGTTGCGGGCCAGGGCCGCCGTCTTCTGTGCCGTCGCGGCGTTCTGCTGGGCCGTGGCCGCGATCTTCGCCGCGTCCGCGATCAGTTTCTGGACCTGCGCGACGTGGGTGGCGGTGAGTTCGTCCTTGCGCTGGGCCGTGTACTGGCCGGACACGACGAAGTTGTGCAGGGCCTGCGGCGGTCCCTCCAGGGCGATCCGCGCCGCCGAGCGGACCTCGGGGCCTCCCGAGTCGACCAGCTGGGCGGCGCGCACCCGCTCGTCCTCGGTCCTCGTCGTGTACTGCGCCACCGTCAGGAAGGCGCTGTACTTCTTGGCGTCTCCCGTGGCGAGGGCGGCCCGGCCGGCCTCCGCGAGCACGGGCCCTGCCGCGTCGATCACCCGGGCGATCTCGACCCTCATCGGCTCCGTGGCGATCGCGTACTGACCGTTCGCCACGAACTCCGCGATGTCGGCGGCGTCACCGTCGAGGGCCGCTTCGGCGGCCGTCCGCATGTCGGGGTCGGCACTCTCCTCGGCCAGCCGTTCCACGTAGGAACGCTGCTGCTGACGCTCGGCGTCCTGCCAGCCGTCGGTGAGGTAGCCGAGGACCACCTCGTCGGTTCCGGCCAGCGCCGCCTCGGCCGCCGCGCGGCTCCACGCTTCGCCCTGCGTCATCTCCCGCACCGCCAGGTCACGACCCTGCACGGCGATGGCCGCGAGGTCGGCGTCCGGCTCGGCGGCGGCGGTGGCCAGTGCGTCCCGCTCGGCGTCCCGGTCCTGGGCCGCCTGCTCGAGATCCTTCTGCCCCGCCGTCGCCGCGTCGGTCGCCGCCTGCTGGTCGCGGGCCTGCTCGATGCCCTCGTTGGTACGGCTGAGCAGTTCCTCGGCCTCCACCTCGCGCGCCAGGGTGTACACCTTCTGTGCCTGCAGCACCGCTGCCGTCGCCGCGTTCGCCGCGTCGGTCGCCGCGTTGGCGTGCGCCGTGGACTTCGCCGCCGCCGTGGCCGCGTCGCCCGCGTGCTCGGCCGCGTCCTGGGCCGCCTTCGCCGCGTTGCGCGCGTGCGTCGCGGCGGACCCGGCCGCGTCCCGCGCGTCCCGTGCCGCGCTCGCAGCCTTGCGGGCCAGCGACTCCGCCGCCGCCGCGGCGCGGTTGGCCTCGGCCGCGTGCCGCCGGGTGGCTGCCGCCGCGGCGCGCGCCTGGGCGGCAGCCGCGCTGGACTGGTTCGCATAGCCGCTCGCCTCGACGGCCGCGTCGGCGGCCGCGTTCGCGTGGGCGCCTGCGCTGATCGCCGAAGCCGCCGCATCGCCCGCGGCGTCCGCCGCGATCGCCGCCTGGTCGGCGGAGTCGGCCGCCTTCTCGGCGCCGTCCGCCGCGAGGTTCGCCT
>NZ_JBHWZJ010000655.1:0-1739 GCF_042728415.1 Streptomyces sp. NPDC060198
GCCCCGACGCGACCCGCGCGTCGGGGCCGTACGCATGTCCGCCGGGCGTGGCCGCATTCGTGTCCGCCGGGCGGCGCCGGTGTCACACCGGGTCCGGCCGTCCGCGCGCGCCCGGGACCCGGGGTCCGCGCCGGCCCGGGCCGCCTCTGTCGTGACCCGTACCCTTATGCCCAACTCTCCGAAACTTTCGCGGACTTCATGCGTTGTATCGGATCGTGTGAGAGTCATTGACACCCTGGAAACGCCCCGCTTACCGTCGCCGCCGAAGCGTGCAAGGGCATGTGAGGGATCGATCCGTTCGAGGGGATACAGTCCATGGCTCGAAAGTTTTCGAAGACCGGTCTGGCCGTGACGGTGGCGTTCGCGGCCACCGTGGCGACGGGCACCGCCGTGGGAGTCGCCGGAGCCGCGGACGCCGGGGGCGACGCCGGGAGCGGGCGGAGCGCCACCGCCCACGCGCGACAGGCCGGGACGCACTGGGTGAACACCTGGACGTCCATGCCGCAGCTGACCGAGCCGAACAACATGCCGCCCGCCCCCTTCACCCAGGACGGCAAGGTCCTCGACGACACCACCCTGCGGCAGACCGTCCACGTGTCGGTCGGCGGGAAGCAGGTGCGGCTGCGGTTCTCCAACGCGTTCGGCGGCGCCGCGCTGCCGCTCACCTCGGTGTCGGTGGCGCTGCCCGCCGGGGGCCGGGCCGGAGCCAGCGCGATCCGGCCCGCGACCTTCCGCACGGTGACGTTCTCGGGCAGCGCCTCGACGGTCGTCCCGGTGGGCTCCCAGGCCGTCTCGGACCCGCTGGACTTCGACGTGGCGCCCGGGACGAACCTCACGGTCACCGTGTACCTGGCACACGGTCAGGCGTCGAACAGCGTCACCTCGCACCCGGGCTCCCGGACCACCTCGTACCTGCTCGCCGGCGACCACGTGCGGGACGAGGACCTGACCGGTGCCGCCTCCGCCGCCCACTGGTACTTCCTCAGCGGCGTCGAGGTCTGGTCGCCGGACACCACCGCCGCCGCCGTCGTCGTGGGCGACTCGCTGACCGACGGCCGGGGCTCCACCACCGACGCCAACAACCGCTGGCCCGACCAGCTGCTCGACCGGCTGCGGTCCCGCCCGGACACGGCCTCCACCGCGATCCTCAACCAGGCGGCCGGCGGCAACCGCGTGCTCAACGACGGTCTCGGCCCCAACGCCCTCTCCCGGGTGGACCGCGACGTCCTGGCCCAGAGCGGCGTGGAGTGGGCCCTCGTCTTCGAGGGCGTCAACGACATCGGTACGGCCGAGGCCACCGAGGCAGCCCAGCAGCGGACGGCCGACGACCTCATCGCCGCCTACGACCAGATCATCGTCCGGGCGCACACCCGGGGCATCCGGGTCTACGGGGCGACGCTGACGCCCTTCGGCGGCAACGACCCGTACGACGACCCGGCCGGCTACCGCGAGCAGGCCCGGCAGAAGGTCAACGCCTGGATCCGCACCAGCGGCCGGTTCGACAGCGTCGTGGACTTCGACAAGGCGGCCCGCGACCCGCAGAACCCGCGCCGACTCCTCCCCGCCTACTCCGACGCCGACCACCTGCACCTGAACCCGGCGGGGTACGCGGCGCTCGCCGCCGCCGTCCCCGCCCGGCTCTTCCACCAGGAGCCGCTGCCCCGGGGCTTCGGCTTCAACTGACCCGGCCCTCCGCGGACCGGCGCCGCGGACGCGCGTGAGCCGGGACCCCGCGCGGG
>NZ_JBHWZJ010000656.1:0-1725 GCF_042728415.1 Streptomyces sp. NPDC060198
CCACCCCGTATCCCCACAGCAAGGAGTCTCAGAGTGACCACCCCCTGGTGGCGGCACGCCGCGATCTACCAGATCTACGTACGCAGCTTCGCCGACGGCAACGGCGACGGCACCGGCGACCTCGCCGGGGTCCGGGCGCGCCTGCCGTACCTGCGCGAACTCGGCGTGGACGCCCTGTGGTTCAACCCCTGGTACACCTCGCCGATGGCGGACGCGGGCTACGACGTCGCCGACTACCGCGACATCGACCCGCTCTTCGGCACTCTCGCCGAAGCCGAGCAGCTGATCACCGAGGCTCACGAGCACGGGCTGCGGGTCCTCGTCGACCTGGTGCCCAACCACTGCTCCGACCAGCACGTCTGGTTCCAGCAGGCGCTCGCCGCCGGACCCGGCTCCCCGGAACGCGAGCGCTTCTGGTTCGTCCCCGGCAAGGGCCCCGACGGCGCGCTCCCGCCCAACGACTGGAACTCCTACTTCGGCGGCCCGGCCTGGACCCGGATCACCGAGGCGGACGGCACCCCCGGCCCCTGGTACCTCCACATGTTCGCCCCCGAGCAGCCCGACCTGAACTGGGAACACCCCGAGGTGCGCGAGGAGTTCGAGGACGTCCTCCGCTTCTGGCTCGACCGGGGTGTCGACGGCTTCCGGATCGACGTGGCGCACGGACTGGCGAAGGCGCCGGGCCTGCCCGACGTCGGCCCCGACCCGGACATCACCGATCTTCCGTACCAGGACTGCGCCCCCGTCCACGACATCTACCGCTCCTGGCGGAAGCTCCTCGACACCTACGACGGCGAACGCGTCTTCGTCGGCGAGGTCTGGCTCCCCAGCCCCGAGCAGTTCGCCCGCTACCTGCGCCCCGACGAGCTCCACTCCGCGTTCAACTTCGACTTCCTCTGCTGTGCCTGGGACGCGTCCGCGCTGCGTGGGGTCGTCGATTCCACCTTCGCCGCCCACGCGCCGGTCGGCGCCCCGCCCACCTGGGTGCTCTCCAACCACGACACCATCCGCCACGTCACCCGTTACGGTCGCGAGGACACCTCCTTCGACATGGGCGACAAGCGGCTGCGGGACGCCAGCGACCCGGTCCTCGGCCGCCGCAGGGGACGGGCCGCCGCCCTCCTCACCCTGGCGCTCCCCGGCGGGGTGTACGTCTACCAGGGCGACGAACTCGGCCTGCCCGAGGTGCAGGACCTGCCCGACGCCCTCCTCCAGGACCCCACCTTCGTCCGCTCCGGCGGCGCCGACCGGGGCCGCGACGGCTGTCGCGTCCCGCTGCCGTGGAAGACCACCGGCACCTCTTTCGGTTTCTCCACCGGCGACGACACCGCGTCCACTGCCGCCGCTCCTTGGCTGCCCCAGCCGGCCGGCTGGTCCGCGCTCAGCGCGCAGGCCCAGGAGGCCGACCCCGACTCCGTCCTCGCGCTCTACCGGAGGGGCCTGGCCCTGCGCCGGGAGCTGCTGGTCGGGCTGCCCGAGTCGCTGACCTGGGTGGACGCCGGACCGGATGTGCTGGTTTTCGACCGGGGCGAGGGCTTCCGGTGCGTGGTCAACCTGGGGGAGCGCCCGTACGAGCTGCCCGCCGGTGCGACCGTACTGCTGGCCAGTGGCGGGCTGAGCGGCGGCGCGGTACCGCAGGACACCACGGTGTGGATCACCCGCTGACCCGCTGAGCACCTGCCGAGCGGGTACGGGCGGACACGGGAGGGGCGGACCGGCCGGACC
>NZ_JBHWZJ010000657.1:0-1725 GCF_042728415.1 Streptomyces sp. NPDC060198
CCCCGGGAACCCCCGCCGGGGGCCGCCCGGGGGGGCGGCCCCGGGTGGGGGGATCCCCCCCCCCCCCCGGCTCCCCGCGCTTACGCCCCACCGGTCCGGGGCCCGGGGCCGAAGGGGCGTCGCCTGCCTCCGCGCGGTGTCGGCGAATCCCGTCGAGCCCGCACCGTGACCGAATCTCCCCCAGGATGTGATGTGCGTCCCCGGATGCCACCGTTTGCGCAGGTCAGGGGGTGTCGGACGAGAGCGCCGGGACCAAGGACCTGTCCATTTCATGACGTTTCGCACTGACGATCGGCGAAGGGACGGGACAAGCTGATGTAGGAAGTCGGGGGTATCGATAGAGACCGGGAGTATGTCAGTGAGCGCCATGTCGTTTGCCCTGTTGCTGACCACCGCCGCAGCCACGGCCGTGGGCGCCGCCGCCGTGCACACCGCTCGCGGACTGCACCGGCAGGTCGCCGAGCTGCGCGAGGAGCTCGCCCGGGACAGGGAGCACACCCGCACGGTTCCGGCGCAGAGCCGTACCGGCGCCGCCCCCGACGAGATACGCGCGGCCGTGTCGGAGGCCCTCGCCGAGGAGCGGGAGCGTGAACTGGCCGAGGCGCGCGCCTTCTGGGCGGCGCAGGAGGCCCGCGACGCGGCCGACGCCCCGTCGCTGCTGGGCGGGCTGGCCGGCCTGGCCGAGGACGCCCCGTACTTCCTCCCCCGTCAGGCGGACTTCGCCGGCCTGGAGGCGCTGGCCTTCCCCTTCGCCGAGGACACGGACGAGACCGACGAGACGGTGTTCGCCGCCTTCCCGCCCGTTCCCGCCCACCCCGACGACGCGGTCGTGACCGACGCGATGCGGGAGTTCGCCGAGTCGGCGGAGTCCGGTGACGTGGCGGCCTCCCGCGAGGCGGGCGGTCCGGGCGAGGAGCCCGGGACCGCGGAGTTCGCGGACGACTCTCCGGAGCTGGCCGCCGCCCGCCGCCGCCACCCGTCCCACCCGGACTTCGTCCCGGTGCGCACGCCGGTGGTCACGGACCACGAGCGCACGGTGAACCGTCTGGAGGAGCTCGCCGGCACGGGCATCGGGCTGACCGACGTACGCCCCGGTCCGCTCGGCACCCTGGACGTGTACGTCTTCGCCGACGGCACCACGCTCTGTATGACCCCGGGCCACCGGGAGACGGCCGAACGCCTCGCGGACTCCCTGCGCGCGGGCGAACAGCCGGTGCTGCTGGGCGGCTCGGGCGTCTCGGGCGCCTACGCCCTGACCTTCTCCTGCGGCGCGGACAACGTCTACATCCTCGCGGACCGCGTCATCGCCTCGTTCTGATCCCCGGCGGACGGGCGCGGCCCGGACGGCTCCACCCGAACGCTTGCGGGCTCTACGCGAACGCTTCCGCGGCGGCCTCCGTCACGTACCGCACGGCCTCGTCCAGTTCCTCGGGCGGGGCCGTTTCCAGCGCCACGGCCAGATCGTGTCCGGCGACGGCCACCTGGTCCCCGGCGCCGAACATCCCGCCGTCCGGCATGACGTACGGCTCCCGCCCCGGCCGCTCCACGCGCTGCGCGCGGGCGCTCAGCTCGCGTGCCACCGCCAGCGCCCGCTCGGCGGTGCCCTGCTGGAGGCGGCTCTGCGGGGCGGCCCGCAGCCGGTCGGCGAAACGGTCCACGACGGTGATCAAGGGCGTTGTATCAAGCACTCCGCGACCCTAACGCGGACGGCCCGCAGGCAGTGCC
>NZ_JBHWZJ010000658.1:0-1710 GCF_042728415.1 Streptomyces sp. NPDC060198
GCGGTGAGGCGGGCACGGCACACGCGGGCGGAGCGCGCGGGCCGGGTCAGGCCGCTGCTCCTCCGGTACGGGTCCTGCGCCTGCGGACCACGAGCGTGATCGCGCCACCCGCGATCAGCGCCACGGCGGCGGTCGCGGCGATCAACGGGGTGGACCCGCTGCCCGTCGACGCCATGGTCCCCGAGGCGTTCGGGGTGCCCGTAGCGGCCGCCGCGGGCCCGTCCGACACGGTGGCCCCGGTCCCGCCGACGTTCCCGTCCGACGACGGGTCGGCGGACCCCGGAGTGGCGGTGGAGGCCGCGGTCTTCACCGTGAACTTCGCGGTGTCGTTCGCCTTGTCCCTGTCGGCGCCCAGCTCGCCTCCCCACACGGTGGTCACGCCGACGTCGCCCGAAGTGGTGGCGGGGGCGTCCTGCTCGACCTTGACGGTGAACGGCAGCTCCACGGTCTCGCCGACGGTGAACGGTGACTCGACCTCACACATGTACTCGCGGGCGCCCAGGGTGTGCTCGCCCATTCCGCCACCTGTCCACACGTCGCACTCCGTCGGGATCTTCACGGCGGTGGTGCCCTTGGGTATCTCGACCAGCACACCGACCTGGGCGTCGGAATTCAGCAGGTTGAAGGTCGCGGGACCGTTGTTGCGGACTTTCGCGGTCAGCACGGTCTCGTCGCCCGGGGCGGCGTTCGCGGTGGAGCCGGTGAGGGCGATGTCGGCGGTGTTGTCAGCGTCGATCCGCCACTGGGCGTGATCGGTTCTCACGACCGGCGGCGTGCCGTCCTCCACGAGTGAGAGCACCGGCCCGTCGGTGGCTGCCGCCTTGGGCACGGATGAGGAGACGGCTTCGACCTGGTAGTCGACGAACTCGTAGAGCGCCGTCGGCTCGACCCCGATGCCGACCTCCGAGGAGAGCCGGTACGCCTTGCCCGGCTCGACCGGGGTGGTGAGGTGGCATACGGCGGTGTCCAGCGCGTGTCCGTGTGCCGAGGGGATGTCGGTGGACTTCCCGTAGGTGCAGTTGGAGAACTTCTGGGCGAATCCGAGACCGGGGGTGGCGGCGAGCGAGAGGGTCACGGCGTCGGCGGTGAGCGAACCGGAGTTGGACACCGTGATCGGAGCGGCGAGGGTCGAGCCGGGGGCTGCGTCCTTCGTGTCCGGGATCCTGGCGATGCCGAGGTCCACCGCACCGACGGTGAGTTCGACGGTGGTCTCCGTGATGATGGCGTTGGACGAAGTGGCGAACAGCCGTGCGGTGCCCGTCGTGCCGAGTGCGGCGCCCGGTTTGGCGTTGACGTCCACGATGCCGCCGGTGGACTCACCGGGGGAGATGTTCCGGCTGGGCCAGGAGCAGATGTCGTCCACGCAGGAGAGGCCGGTGATGTCGGCGAATCCGGAGATGTCGGAGACGTCGACCTTGACGACCACGTCCTTGGCCGTGCTTCCGCCGTCCTCGCCCGCCATGCCCCAGCCGATCTGCGACGAGTCCCCCCGCACGGCCGGCTGGGGCAGCCCCACCTTGCTGTGGTTGGCGACGAGCGTCAGCGCGGGCGCGTCCTCGGCGTGGGCCGTGGGCGCCGCCACGACGGCCGGGAGCAGTGTGACGGCCGCAGCGGTGAGTGCCGCGGGCCAGCCACGCGGGCGTACTGATGACATCTGGTGTTTCCCTTTCCGTGGGCCGGTGTTGTCACACCGGCTGCCCGGTGTGACAA
>NZ_JBHWZJ010000659.1:0-1699 GCF_042728415.1 Streptomyces sp. NPDC060198
GCCGCCGGACTCACGGATCACCGGAGCCGACTCGCCCGTGATCGCGGACTCGTCGACCGAAGCCACACCCTCCACGACGTCACCGTCGCCGGGGACGACGTCCCCGGCCTCGCAGACGACCAAGTCGCCGACGCGCAGTTCGGTGCCGGGGACCTCTTCTTCCTCGCCGCCGGTGATCCGGCGGGCGACCGTGTCGGTCTTGGCCTTGCGCAGGGTGTCGGCCTGCGCCTTGCCCCGGCCCTCGGCCACCGCCTCGGCGAGATTGGCGAAGATCGTCGTCAGCCACAGCCAGAGGGCGATGGCCCAGCCGAACCAGTCGGTGGGATCGGTGGCCGCCAGCACGGTGGTGAGTACCGACCCGATCAGCACCACGAACATCACCGGGGACTTGACCATCACCCGGGGGTCGAGTTTCCGTACGGCGTCGGGGAATGACCTGAGCAACTGCTGAGGATCGAACAGGCCTCCGCCGACGCGTCCCCCGCCCTGACGGCCGGTGGGAGCGTCCTGGTGCGGTGCCCGGGACGGGGTGAGCGCGGACATGGAGTCCTCTTGCTTCGGACCGGTGGTCATGGGGCCAGCCCTTCGGCCAGCGGGCCCAGCGCGAGTGCCGGGAAGTAGGTGAGACCGGTGACGATCAGGATCGTGCCGACCAGCAGCCCGCTGAAGAGCGGCTTGTGCGTGCTCAGAGTCCCGGTCGTCGCCGGTACGGGCTTCTGCGCGGCGAGCGAGCCCGCCAGCGCGAGGATGAACACCATGGGCAGGAACCGTCCGAGCAGCATTGCGATCCCGAGCGTGGTGTTGAACCACTGGGTGTCGGCGTTCAGCCCGGCGAACGCCGAACCGTTGTTGTTCGAGCCGGAGGCATAGGCGTACAGGATTTCCGAGAAGCCGTGCGCACCCGGGTTCAGCATCGAGTGCGCAGGCGTCGGCAGAGCCATCGCGGCGGCCGCGAAACCGAGTACGAGGGCGGGCGTGATCAGGATGTAGCAGGCCGCGAACTTGATCTCCCGGGTGCCGATCTTCTTCCCCAGGTACTCCGGGGTGCGCCCGACCATGAGCCCCGCGATGAACACGGCGATGACCGCCATGACGAGCATGCCGTAGAGGCCTGACCCAGTACCGCCGGGGGCGATCTCGCCGAGTTGCATGCCCAGCATGGCGATGCCGCCGCCGAGACCGGTGAACGAGGAGTGGAAGGAGTTCACGGCTCCCGTCGACGTCACCGTCGTGGCCACCGCGAAGATGGACGAGCCACCGATCCCGAACCGGACTTCCTTGCCCTCGGTCGCGCCTTTGGCGATGTCGAAGGCCGGACCGTGATGGGCGAACTCCGTCCACATCATCAGGGCGCTGAAGGTGAGCCAGATGAAGGCCATCGTCCCCAGGATCGCGTACCCCTGCTTGAGCGAGCCGACCATCCGACCGAACGTGCGGGTCAGGGCGAAGGGGATGAGGAGGATCAGGAAGACCTCGAAGAGGTTGGAGAGACCGTCTGGGTTCTCGAAGGGGTGGGCGGAGTTGGCGTTGAAGTAACCGCCGCCGTTCGTGCCCAGCTCCTTGATGACCTCCTGCGAGGCGACCGCACCACCGTTCCATTCTTGGGACCCGCCCATGAACCGGCCGACGCCGTGGATGCCTGAGAAGTTCTGGATGGCCCCCGTCGCCACCAGCACGACGGCCCCGACGACCGCTATGG
>NZ_JBHWZJ010000660.1:0-1652 GCF_042728415.1 Streptomyces sp. NPDC060198
GTCCGGGAACCGTACGCCCCTCCTCCGCGCGTTTCACCTCCGGCCGGCGGCCAGCCGGCTGTGCCCCCGCCCGTACGCGAAGTAGATGACCACGCCCAGCGCCATCCAGATCGCGAACCGGAGCCAGGTCTCCACCGGCAGGTTGAGCATCAGCCAGACCGAGGCGGCCACCGAGAGGATCGGGAGCGCGGGCACCCAGGGGGTACGGAAGGCGCGCGGCAGGTCCGGTCGGGTGCGGCGGAGCACGATCACTCCGAGGGCGACCACCACGAAGGCGAAGAGGGTACCGATGTTCACCAGGGTCGCCAGTTCGTCGATGCTGGTGAATCCGGCGACGATCGCGATGACGACGCCGAGCAGGATCGTCGGGCGGTACGGGGTGCCGTACTTCGGGTGGGTCACCGAGAAGAACCGGGGCAGCAGCCCGTCGCGGCTCATCGCGAAGAAGACCCGGGACTGTCCGAGCAGCAGGATCATGCAGACGACGGTGAGCCCGACGGCGGCGCCGAAGCTGATGATGCCCGCGTAGAAGGGGTGGCCGACCGCCTTGAAGGCGTCCGCCAGCGGGGCGCTGACGGAGAGTTCGGTGTAGTGCTGCATGCCGGTGACCACGATGGACACGGCGACGTAGAGCACCGTGCAGATCAGGAGCGACCCGAGGATGCCCCGGGGCATGTCCCGCTGCGGATGCCGGGTCTCCTCGGCCGCGGTGGCGACCACGTCGAAGCCGATGAAGGCGAAGAAGACGATGGAGGCGGCGGTGAAGATGCCCATCACGCCGAAGTTGGTGGGCGCGTAGCCGAACAGCGCCTGGACCAGCGGGGAGTCGAGCCCGCTGCCGGACGGCTGCGGCTCGGCCTCCGGGACGAAGGGCGAGTAGTTCCCGGCGTCGATGAAGAACAGGCCGGCGACGATGACGATCAGGACGACGGCCACCTTGATCGCGACGACCACGGTGGTGACCCGCGCGGAGAGCTTCATGCCGAGGACGAGGACCGCGGTGAGGACCAGCACGAGGACGAAGGCCAGGAGGTCGAAGCCGAACCCGGACGCCACGTCCGGCCCCGCGAGGGCGTCGGGCAGGGACCAGCCCGCGTTGTCCATCAGCGAGCGTACGTACCCGGACCAGCCGACGGCCACCACCGCCGTGCCCAGCGCGAACTCCAGCACCAGGTCCCAGCCGATGATCCACGCCACCAGCTCGCCGAGCGAGGCGTAGGAGAAGGTGTACGCCGAACCCGCGACGGGGACCGTGGAGGCGAACTCGGCGTAGCAGAGGGCGGCCAGAGCGCAGACCACACCGGCGACCGCGAAGGCGATGGCGGTCGCGGGGCCGGCGGTCTCCTTGGCGACCTTGCCGGTGAGGACGAAGATGCCGGTACCGATGACGACTCCGACGCCGAAGACCGTGAGGTCGAGGGCGGAGAGCGACTTCTTGAGCGCGTGCTCGGGCTCCTCGGTGTCGCTCAGCGACTGCTCGATCGTCTTGGTCCGGAACAGTCCGTCCCGGCCGGGGGGTGTCCCCTGTTCCACGCTCACCCGCGTACCTCCACGCACTCGTCGTGGGCGCAATCATGGGGAGGCCCCCGGGGTGCGGGACGCCTTGCGGAGCATGTCGCGCGAACGGGCCGGTGCCACCACCCGTACAGGGA
>NZ_JBHWZJ010000661.1:0-1652 GCF_042728415.1 Streptomyces sp. NPDC060198
GGCGTGTGCCGAAAGTGGCGCCGTCCGCCCGGAGGGCGGGTCCGGCGGCGTCCGGTGCGTGCGATCGCACGGCGGAAGATCGCCCCGATACTGGCGGTATCGGGGCGATCCCGACAACGCGGCGAGCGTGCCTGCCGGGCGCCGCCGGACAGGCGGGACTCTCGACACACGCCCTACGGGGGGCCACCCGTGACGGAGAGTACGACCGGCACCGCCGACGTTCCGCTGCCGCCCCCCAAGGAACGGCGGAGGCTGCGCGAGGCGAAATCACTGAGCGAGGCGCAGGTGGCTTCCGCGGTCGGGGTCACCCCGGCCACCGTCCGGTCCTGGGAGTCGGGGCGTACGACCCCGCGAGGACGCAAGCGGGTGGCGTACGCCCGGCTCATCGGGCGCGCCGACCACCTGCAGGGCCCCGGGAGCACCTCGGCGCCGCCCGGGCCTCCCACCGCGTCCGGTACGGCAGCCGACGCGGCGCCACCCTCCCTCGCCGTAGCCACCGGGAGCACCCCCATGTCCCCGACCGACCCCGACCCCACCCCGTCCCCGCGCCAGGACGACCCCTCCCCGGACCAGGATTCCCCGGACCAGGATTCCTCGGACCAGGATTCTCCGGAGCCAGCCGCCGCGGGTCCCGGCGACCGCGTCACGGTGCCGCCCGACGCCGTTCCGGTGCCGGACGACAGCGTTCCGGTGCTGGACGACGCCGTCACGGTGCCGCCCGAACAGGACGTGCCTGGGGGGCCGACCCCGGAGGGGGCTTTCGACGCGCTCTACCACCGGACCGCCCCCGAACTGGCGGGACAGGCCTTCCTGCTGACCGGACGCCGGGGTCTGTCCCAGGAGTCCGTGGAGCGCGCGTTCCACACGGCATGGGAGCGGTGGCCCGAAGTCGCCGTGGACCGGGACCCGGTGGGCTGGGTACGGGCCGCCGCGCACGACTACGCGCTGTCTCCGTGGCGCCGGGTGCACCGCGCCCACCGGCACCCGGACGCGCCGCCCGCCGACCCGGAGCGGAGGGCGACGCTGGAAGCGTTTCTCGCGCTGCCGCCCGCTTCCCGTCGCACCGTGCTGCTCTACGACGGGATCGGGCTCGATCTGCCGGAGACGGCTGCCGAGACGGAGGCGAGCACACCGGCCGCCGCCGGGCGGCTGGTGAACGCGCGTGCCGCACTCGCCGAGCGGCTGCCCGAACTGGCCGAGGCTCCCTCGTCCACGGAACTCTCCGCCCGGCTGCGCGAGCGGCTCCACTCCCTCGCGGCCGTCGAACCGCCACCCGCGCTGCCCGCCCCGAAGGCCGTCCGCGCCGGGAGCGAGCGCAAGGCTCAGCTGTGGACCCGGGCGGCCATCGCCTTCGCCGCCCTGCTCATCGGTGCGACCGCCTTCACCCTGCGCACCGCGCCGACCCGGTACGAGGAACCCCTCTCCCCCGCCGAACACGTCGGCGGCGTCCCCCCGCGCGGCGGTCCGCAGCGCTTGACCGATCAGGACCTGGAACTTCAGGCGTCCCTGCGCGAGGAACTCGTCCACGGACCGGAACGCATGGTGCCGCTGGTCCGCTGACCATCTGCAACTCCGCGGTCGCCCCGCTCCTCCTTCCGGAGCCGGGCGACCGGAACGACGAACGGCGCGGGCCCGTACCCCGGTGAAAGGGG
>NZ_JBHWZJ010000662.1:0-1637 GCF_042728415.1 Streptomyces sp. NPDC060198
GCGGACGCCCGGGCCGCGAGGGCTCGGTTACGGCGTGACCCGGTTGCCGCCGAAGGTCACCACGAGGCTGCCGTCCGAGGCGAAGGACCAGCCCAGGGCGCCGCTGTACGCGGAGCACCGGGAGCCGTTCGTACCGGACCAGAACTGGTTCGAACCGTCCACGTCGCCCACGGTCTTGTCGTTCGACCCGTCGCCGTCGCGGCAGGAGGTGTTGCCGCGGAACACCGAAGTGCCGCCGTCGAAGGAGAAGTTGCGCTCGGCGTTGTCGATGCCGACGTTGTCGGAGAGGGCGATCTTGCCGAGGTTCCTGTTGTAGGTGAACCCGTGGTGGCCGTTGTCGTACGCGATGCTGCGCCGGACCACGTGGGCGACGGGAATGTCGTTGCCGCCCAGCTTGTACCCGTTGCGGTCGCCGCTCGGGTTCACGGTGCCGTCGCTGAGGGTGCCGTTGCCGTACGACAGCGAGTCCTCGATGGTCACCGGACCGATGGGGCCCGTGTCGGTCTTCGTGTAGAGGTCCCAGCCGTCGTCGATGTTGTGGTGGGACACGTCGTACCGGAAGACGTTCCCGGGGCCGACGGTCAGCTTCGCCGCGAAGCCGTCGGCGTCCTCTCCGTCGGAGTCGGCGTTGTCGTGCGATTCCGCGCTCAGGATCAGGTTGTCGGACGGCCACTCGTCCTCGGGGGTGTCGGACGCGATCCGCGAGAGCTGGAGCCCGGAGTCGCGGTTGAAGCGGGTCACGGTGTGCTCGATGACGTTGTGGCTGCCGCCGACGAAGATGCCGTTGTCGCCGGCGTGTTCGACCGTGATGCCGTTGACGTGCCAGTACGAGGCGTTCAGCGCGAGGCCCCGGTTGGTGGTGGCCTCGGCCTGGGCGGAGAAGTTCAGCACCGGGGACTCGCCCGGATAGGCGGCGAGCGTGGTGAGGGCGCCCGCCGTGCCGTCGGCGCCCTGCGGGACGGTGACCGTCTGGGCGGATGCGTAGGTGCCGCCGCGCAGGTAGATGGTCCCGCCGGCGGCCACGCGGGAGATGGCCGAGGTCAGGGTCGTGGGGGCCGACTCCGTGCCTGCCGCTCCGGCGCTGCCGTCCGGTGCCACGTACAGAGCGCCGGCCGCGAGCGCGGCGGTGTTGCTCGTTCCGGTGGTGCCGCTCGTTCCGGCGGTGCTGCTCGTTCCGGTGGTGAGCGGTAAGACGGTGGGGGAGGTGGCGCCGTGTGCGGTGGTGCCGGACAGTGCGACCACCGTCCCGGCGAGCACGCCGATGCTTGCGATCAGGGGCTTCCATTGCATGGTTTCGTCTCCAGGCTGACCGGCCCGCCGCAGCCGGCGCGCGGCGGGAACCGTGGGGGGAGGAACAGGGATGAACCATCCGGATCCGGTGGTTCGGTCCCCTTTCGGTCGGAGCCGCCGTGTGGCAGCGTGGGTTCGCGTCCGTGAACCGGCTGCGCGGCTGCCGGGCCGGTTCAAGCGGAGTAGTCGGCTCCATCGGACAGTAAGTGGATGCCATGTACACGTCAATAGATACGTACGTGATTGCTGTCTATGAATGTGAACTAACTGTGATGGTGAACCGAGGCGCCCGTCGTGGCACCGGAACGCGCAGCGGGAGCGGGCCGCGCGACGATCCTCGCGTGGCC
>NZ_JBHWZJ010000663.1:0-1627 GCF_042728415.1 Streptomyces sp. NPDC060198
GCGTGGGCGGTTCCAGCCCACTCGCGTGAGCAGGCTGGGGGCATATGCCGGAGGGGGGGCCCCCCGGGGCCGGGGGCCCCCCCCCCCCCCCGGCCCCGTCCGGTACCCCGGGCGCGATGCGGCAGGGGTACGGGACGGCTGCTCTGTTCTGTCAGCCGGCCTCGCGGGCCATCGCGATCAGCCGGTCCAGCACCGCGCGGTCGGCACGCACCCCGTCGTGCGCGTACGTGGGCGTCACCCAGGTGCGCAGGCCGCGTACCGCGGCGGCGGTGGCGAGGGACTGCTCGCGGTCCACGTACATGTCGTCCTGGTAGACGGCCGCGACGACCGGGACGGTGTTGGCGGCCAGCCGGTCGAGGTCGTAGAGCGCCGGCCAGTCGGCGCGGGCAGCGAGGTGCCCGGCCGCTTCCCGCAGGGGAACGAGCGCGGGGTCCTCGTCGAACTGCCAGGGGTAGACCATCTCGCCGGTGAAGCGGAGGGGGCCCTGCGCTCCGGCGTCGAAGGCGGGGAACTCCCGGCGGACGCGGTGGGCGGACCAGTCGGTGGCCCGGCAGCCCTGGGCGTAGATCGGTTCGTGCAGTGCCGCGTACAGGGGACGTTCGGCGAAGGAGACGGCGGCGTCCACCCCCCGCAGGAACGTGTCGGTGAGTGCCGGCCCTTTGACCCCTTGGGTGAAGGCGGTCTCCAAGAGGTAGTGGAGCGAATCGAACTTCGCCGAGGTGCCGAACATGATGCCCAGGGTCTGGAAGCGGCGGACGGTGAGGCGCTCGCCGGTCGGCATGCGGACGTCGTGTTCGGCGAGGTGCGCGGCGACCGCGTCCGCGATCCGCTGGTCGGCGGGATAGCGCGCGAAGAAGCGCTCGTTGTGGGCGAGGACGCGCGCGTAGGCGGCCCGGTACACGTCGTCCGCGTGACCGGTCAGGGTCGGCAGCCCGCCGGTGATGTACGCCTGCGCGATACCTTCCGGGGCGAGACCGAGGTAGGTGAGGGTGGCGAAGCCGCCGAAGCTCTGGCCGAGGACGCTCCACGGCTCGTCGCCCTGGAGGCGGCGGCGCAGCAGTTCGGCGTCCCGCACGATCGAGTCGGCCCTGAAGTGCGCGAGGTACCCGGCGGCAGCGGCGGAGTCCTCGCCGAACCGGGCGAGAGTGGTCCGGTCGGCGGGGGTGGAGCGACCGGTGCCGCGCTGGTCCAGCAGGACCACGCGGTAGTCGTCGAGGGCACGGCGCAGCCAGGCGCCCGCAGCGTTGGGGCGCTCGGCACGGCCGCCGGGTCCACCCTGGAGCCAGAGCAGCCGGGGCAGGTCCTCGTGCTCGCGGCCGGCGGCGGTCACCTCGCGGGCGAACACCTCGATGCGTGGTCCGCCGGGGGCGTCATGGTCCAGGGGGACGTCGAGGCTGTGGTCGGTGCAGACCAGGTCGCCGTGGCGGTACGAGAGGGGGGAGTGGGCGGACACGGTTGCTCCTTGCGGGCGCGGAACGGACGGGCGGGCTGGCGACGGGCGGGCGCGGAACGGGCGCACGGGCGACAAACGGGCGACGGGCGACGGGCGACAAACGGGCGACGGGCGACAAACGGGCGACGGGCGACAGGCGCGCGACGGGCGACGGGCGGGCCCGCCGCCCCAGGT
>NZ_JBHWZJ010000664.1:0-1606 GCF_042728415.1 Streptomyces sp. NPDC060198
GGGTTACTGTGTGCAGCAGATCGCCCCCCTGCCGGTGTATTCGGCAGGGGGGCGATCTTTCCGACCCGGAGCCTCCCGAGCATCCGGGACGGGTCTGTCTGGGGCTGTGCGTCAGGCGGCGGACCGAAGACCGCCTCCCCACACGCCACTCTACGCAGGGGCACTGACGATCTACAGGCTGTAGGGCGATGTCCACAGATCCGTGACACGATGTGCGATTCACGGCAGGTCGCGCTCCGGCGTACGCCCCCACCAGATCATCACCTGGTACAGGGTCCGGACACCGAGCTGGTCCCGCAGGGCGGCCAGCTCCTTGGTCACGGTGCGCTCGGCCAGACCGAGGCGCTTGCCGACTTGCTTCTGGGCCTGGCCGGCCTCCAGCTCGCGCAAGATGGACCGCTGGCGGCTCGTGCTCACCGCGTCCACGGAGGCCCGATGGAGGGCCTGCCAGGGCGTGGCCCGCCCCCAGTACTCCTCGAAAACCGCACGCGCCCACATGACCGCGCTGCGGTCGGAGACGTGCCAGCCCGAGTGGGCCCCGGCGCCATCCACGATCAGGTTGTCGATGAACAGGTGCTGACGGTCGAGGATCACCATCCGAGGGAAGGGGCTGCTGAGCACGCGCACCTCGGAACCGGCTTGGACCAGGCGCTCGGCGTGCTCGGCGGCCTGGGCGTGCTCGGCAACCCGCGCGGTGTAGAGGGAGCGGACGCGGACGCCGCGCCGACAGGCGGCCTCGGTGCGCTCGGCACCGAGGCGGAGGATCTCGGGGTCCCGGTCGGCCGGCTCGCCAGGCTGGGCGGTGTAGACCTCCTGCGTGGCGGTGTCGGTAAGGGGGCCGATGCGGGAATTCATCAGCGCCGGTGTACCGAGGTACTCCGAGCCGGGGCCTCCATAGAAGCGGTGCGGGTCGTACTCCGTGGCCAGCCCTTCGACGGCGGGGATCTGCGTGATCCGCGCGACCGTGGCCGTGAGGTCGGCGAGGGCGCTCGTCATCAGCTCCTGTGCGACGGCTCGGGGGTCGCGGGCGATGTGGTGACCGGGGCGGTACGGGTCGGCCGCGACGAGCTGGAGGGCTGCGAGCTCGGCGAGGGCCGCATCATCGGCGGGGGGCTCGCCAGCAGCGACCGCACGGTACGTTTCGACAGCGCTCTCCGCGAGTAGCGCGCGCCCCTCTTGCCCAACTTCCGCCATGTTTCCCCCAGTTGATCGTGCGCCAGAAACAGCACGTGCGTATTTCAGCACGGCGCGGCGGTTGGCGCAGGACATGGGAGCTGGGAGAGTTGCTCCAGAGCGTTCGGAGCGAACGCACGTTCGAAAGGAGGGGTTCGATGTCCAGAAGGACGATCGCCACCCTGGTCGCCTCGGTCCTGCTCAGCGGCGCGGCCGTCACCGGTCTCGCGGCCACCGCATCGGCGGAGGACGTCACGCCGACTTCGGCGGAGGACGTGGGCTGGGGTACTCCGCCGGCGAACGGCACACCGACGCCCAGCGCGACGCCGACCGCGTCCACCAACGACGTCGGCTGGGGCTGACCGCTCCCCACCCGCCTCCGGTCGAGGTACTCGGGAGGTCCGCGACCGGGACCAACAGCGCCCCCCTGCCG
>NZ_JBHWZJ010000665.1:0-1596 GCF_042728415.1 Streptomyces sp. NPDC060198
GTGCCGTCGAGCAGGATGAAGTCGGGATCGTGCTCGCGCAGCGTCTTGAGCGGACCCGGTGCTCGTTCGGCGAGCAGGTCGACGACCGCGCGGGTGGAGGAGTGGGCGGTGGACTCGCTGATCCCGAACCCGGCGGCGATCTTCGCCGGAGTGGTGTGCTCTCGTAGGTACACCAGTGCCACCATCGCCCGCTGAGACGGGCGGAGCTTGCAGCGCCGGTCGTCCTCACGGGTGACAACCAGCATGGTGACCCACTCCACGAGCGCATGCGGCAGGTCGAGTGCGGCAGTATGGATGACCAACGAGGCCCCCGAGCAACGTGATTGAGACGTCAGACAACTCGATCAACAGCTCGGGGGCTCGTTCGTTGCGCTTCACGGCCCATCACTCGATCGGTGGCCAACTCGAAGAAGCTCAGTGAGCGTTTTCAGCGTTGCCCTTCCAGGGTGAGGAAGGGAACGCAGGGGCGGGCGGGCGGTCCGCGCATGAATCGGGGCGCGGGCGAGACGAAACCCTGTCCGAGCGGACGGATGAGGGCGGCTTCTGCGGGTACCTGGTGGAGCAGTCCGAGGGCGGATCAAGGCCGCCCTGGCCCGGAAGGAGAACTGCTGTGCTCATGGCTCACCCGGTGGTACTGAAGGGTCTTGTCGACCGGTACGAGTCGCTCCGGTCCGCTGGAGCGGGGGACGCGCGGGCGCGGCAGCGCCTGGAGGACGTGGAGTACACGCTGTGCGTCTCCACCGGCACCCGTGATGTCGAGGCAGCCCTTGACGCGGCCCGGGCCCGCCTCGCGCCTGGCGAGACAACCGCACCTCTGGTTTCTGTCTGAGTCGAAGAGCGCGGCACTACGGCGAGCCCCGTCGGTCGCCGTGGGCGTTACGAGATGAGGTGACGGGGCCGTGCTGGCGGTAATCCGTCGCGTATATGTGCTGGTCCTTGAGCTGCATCTTTCCTATGCGTGATCCTTTCGCGGGCCGACCGCGAGGTGTACGTGATGCTTGCCTACACCATGAGAGCACGCAGTGGGTATCTGGCTGCCCGCAGCGGCCAAGTCGTGGTTGAACTCCAGACAGGCACAGAGAATCCGCCCGAATGGACGGCGACGCCAGAAGGCGAAGAGACTGAGTGTTTTCAGCGTTGCCACTGATCTGGTGACAGGGCGGTGTGGGATCGGAGTGCGCAACGGACAGGGCTCCCGTGCCGTTGAGGGAGGTGTTCGACGTCTCAACTCAACAACACAGGAGCCCTGTTGGTTCCGCATCCTGCCGCACTCGACCTGCCTGATGCGCTCGTGGAGTGGGTCACGATGCTCATCGTCACCCGGGAAGGTGGCCGCCGGTGCAAGCTCCCGCCGCACCGGCGTGGGCTGATCGCACTCGTGTGCCTGCGGCGCCACGACAACTCGCCCGCATCGCCGCGGCCTTCGGGATATCGGTCGGCACCGCCCATGCCTACGTCACCGCGGTCACCGGCCTGCTCGCCGAGCAGGCACCGGGCCTGCTGAAGACGCCGCGCGCACACGATCCGGACTTCGATCTCCCGGACGGCACGCTCGCCGAGTGCGACCGCGTCGGCGACGGCAGGGCCGACTACTCC
>NZ_JBHWZJ010000666.1:0-1590 GCF_042728415.1 Streptomyces sp. NPDC060198
GTCCTCGGCCTCGGTGGCGTCCGCCGTCGCGTCGTCCGCGTCCGGAACCGCTGCGGCGTCCGTGCCCTCGTCGCTGTTCTCGGCCTCGGGCTCGGGCCCGTCGGCGGACGCGGCCTCGTCCGCCGACGGGACCGGAACGCGAAAGCGGAACACCGCGGTGGCGGAGTCCGGCTCCGCCTCGGCTGCCGGCTCCGCGTCGGCGGCCTCAGGCTTCGCGCCCGCGTCCGTGTCCGGCTCCGCGTCGGCGGCCTCAGGCTTCGCGCCCGCGCCCGTGTCCGGCTCCGCGCCCGTGTCCGTGTCCGTGTCCGTGTCCGGCTCCGCGGGAGTGTCCGGCTCCGCGGGAGTGCCGGTATCGCCGTCCGCGGGGGAAGCACCGTCCGTCCCGGAACCGGTATCGCCGTCCGCCGCGTCACCGACTGTGTCGTCGCTCGGTCCGGCGGGTTCGCGGAACACGGAGAGCCTGGGGTCGCGTTCCTCCGGAGCCGCCCCCGAGGACTTCGACTGCTCCGACTTGCCGGGGGACTCGCCCGCCACCAATGCCTCCTCTTAAAGCTGCGGGGACTGCCCCCGCTGTCCGAACCGTGTACCAGTGTCCTGTGTGAACCCTGGCTTCAGCTGCTAGACGAGAACGACATACCTACTGGTTCCCGTACAAAGCTGACAGGCGCTCTCGACAGACAGTTGTGAGAGGGGTCACCCTGTCACTCATCCACGCGGGGAGGCATGGATGGGCAGGAGCCGCAGAACAATTCCGGAAGAGCTTTTGCTGCTCGCTCTGGACCCGACCACGGGTACCACGGCGCAGCCGCAGTCGCTCGACCTCGGCCTCGCCGGAGCACAGCTAGTGGAGCTGGCTCTGGCAGGTCGGATAGCCCCTGACGGGGATCGTATCGCCGTGGTGATGCCACGGCCGACTGGAGATCCGACACTGGACTCCGCACTGGAACTGCTGCGCAGACGCGGCAGCCCGGTACGGGCGGTCCACTGGATCGGCGGACCCCGACTGGGGCTCCGTCAGGTCTATCTCGCTCATCTGGAGCGGTGCGGCATGGTGCATGCCGTGGCGGGCCAGATGTGCGGAGTGCTGCCGACGACTCGCTACCAGGCGACGGACACGGCAGTCAGCAGGGACATCAGATCCCGGCTGGACAGTGCGATCCGCACCGGTGTACCGCCGGACCCGCGGACCGCGGCGCTTGCCGCGCTGGCCCACGCGGTCGGACTCGGCAAGCACCTGTACCCGGGGAACGAGGGGCGTTCATCACGCTCCCGCCTCCGGGACCTGATCAGGCACGACCCGATGGGCGGCCTCGTGGCGCATGCCGTGATGGACGTCCAGAGCGGCGCGGGCGCACAGCCCCGCCGCAACCAGCAGGCAACGGGAGTGCCGTTGCAGCCGCAAGCACGTCGCGGCAGCATGGCTCAGATCGCCGCCGGCTGAACGCAGTGAGCTGAACCGCGGTGCGCCGCGCGGGACATCCGCGCTGCGCACCGTTTCGAAGGACCGCGCGGGAGACCGCGCGGAGAATCCCCATACCGCCGTACCGACGTCCGCGAAGACCCGGTTCGGGAGCCGCACCACACGCGGGG
>NZ_JBHWZJ010000667.1:0-1556 GCF_042728415.1 Streptomyces sp. NPDC060198
GCCCGCGGTGGGGAGACCGCGGGCACGGGGCCCGTTCCGCTCAACAGGTCTGTCAGGGGGCGTACTTGTAACCCACCCGGCGGACGGTCTGGATCGAGTGGCGGTGCTGGGTGCCCAGCTTGCGGCGCAGCCGGGCGACGTGGACGTCGACCGTGCGGCCGTCGCCGACGTGACCGTAGCCCCAGACGGTCGTCACCAACTGGTCCCGGGTGTGCACCCGGTGGGGGTGCGCGACCAGGTGGGCGAGGAGCTCGAACTCCAGGTAGGTGAGGTCGAGCGCCACGCCGTCCACGGTCGCGATGCGCCGGGTGGAGTCGATGACCACCGGACCGTCCGGCGCGGGAGCCGCGGGAGCCTCGCGCACCACGGCCTGCGGGGCGAGCACGCCCTGCGGGAGCGGTCCGGCGGCGAAGGGCTGGGCGTCGGTGAACGCTCCGGCGAGGGCGGCCTGCTGGTCGGCCGGCACGAGGACGAGGTAGCCGATCATCGGCGGCCGTCCCGGAAGGGTGGGCAGGGAATGCTGGGGCGCGGGCAGCCACGTGGCTCCCGGCGGCAGCAGGTCGGCCATGTCGGTGAGCCGGACGACGTCGTCGCGGTCGACCGCACGGAGCCGGCGGTTGGGGGTGAGAGTGCGGGCGGTGGTGGTGGCCGCAGCGGGGGCCGCCGATGCCGCGGTGGCGGCGGAGGCGGAGAAAGTACGGGCGTTCGCCATGAGGGTCAGCTCTTTCGCGCGAGGAGTCGTCGAGGGACGTACGTCGTGCGCGCGGGCCGAAGACCGGGGTGAGCGGCTTTAGAGGGCCTGCGCGTTCCTCGCGCGGCAACACACCCGGTCGAAGTCGTGGTGCTGACGGGAAGGCCAGAACGGCTCAAGGTCGCTGCGACCCGATGAGGTGTACTGGAAGCCGGCCATGGGCCCATTGAAGCAGAGAATGCGGCGCGGCAGGAGCCTCCTCTCACCCGTCGATACGGACCCTTTGCGTGACGCGCCCCCCACGCCGCCCCCGGGCGCCCCTCCCACCCGCTCTGAGCTGGCCCTACCCGCCTCTCGGCCCACCAGCCGCTTCCGCCGGTCCGGCACGGGTACGTCGACGGCCTTCGAGGGATCGCCGTCCCCTTCCACTTCCAGCCGGGCCTCCCGGAGCGCTGCCGCGACCTCGGCCGATAGCCTGCCCGCAGAGCGCGCAGACGACGGCCCGCGCCCGGCGAGGGATGAGCATCCGGTGATCCGAGACCTGTACAACGTCCGCGTGCGGCCCGCGGAGGGCGACCCGACCCCGCTGACCGAGGACGAGGAGCGGCGCGCCCGGATCACCCTCTTCAACGAACTCGGCACCGTCATCGCCGAACGCGGCTGGGTCCGCTTCCCCGCCCATTCCCCGGAAGAACGCCGCCGGCTCGTCGACGTGGCGCACCGGCTCGGCGCGTACTGGGGCCGGCCGGTCCACGTCGAGGCCGAAGACAGCTGCGCCCTGAGACTTCACCTGGACGGGTACGGCGCGCTGCCGTCCGCGTGAGACGTCCCCGCCCGTACGACGAGAGGCGCCCGCCGGATTTCC
>NZ_JBHWZJ010000668.1:0-1547 GCF_042728415.1 Streptomyces sp. NPDC060198
CCCCGTTATGTTTTTCGCGGTCCTGCAACGGGGCCGCTGGCCTCCGGGCCCGGCATGACTGTGTCCCCCTGTCGAAGGCATGACCTGGGGGGTGGTGTCACCAGGTCCGGGGGTGTTCGTCGGAGACGCTGATGAGAGGTCCGGCCACCGTCCGGTCCGGCGCAATGCCGGACAGTTCGCGGGCGGCAGGTCTGCATAACGTGGATGCGCGAGCACGACACCCGAGCCGAGGCCGGCACCGCCAACACCCCCGGAAGGGTGCGATGTTCGAGATCGAAGACGTGGGCGTGTTCCTCGGCCTGGACGTCGGCAAATCCGCCCATCACGGGCACGGGCTCACCCCGGCCGGGAAGACGGTCTTCGACAAGCCGCTGCCCAACAGCGAGCCGAAACTGCGGGCCGTGTTCGACAAGCTGACCGCGAAGTTCGGCAGCGTCCTGGTGATCGTGGACCAGCCCGCCTCCATCGGCGCCCTGCCTCTGGCCGTCGCCCGCGACGCCGGCTGCCGCGTGGCCTACCTGCCCGGCCTGGCCATGCGACGGATCGCCGACCTCTACCCCGGCGAGGCCAAGACCGACGCCAAGGACGCGGCCGTCATCGCCGACGCCGCACGCACCATGCCCCACACCCTGCGCTCGCTCGAACTGACCGACGAGATAACCGCCGAGCTGACCGTCCTGACCGGCTTCGACCAGGACCTCGCCGCCGAAGCAACCCGCACCAGCAACCGGATACGCGGCCTGCTCACCCAGTTCCACCCGTCGCTGGAACGGGTCCTGGGGCCCCGCCTGGACCACCAGGCCGTCACCTGGCTCCTGGAACGACACGGGTCCCCGGCCGCCCTGCGCAAAGCCGGCCGACGCCGCCTCGTCGAGCTGATCCGGCCCAAGGCCCCACGCATGGCCGCACGGCTGATCGACGACGTCTTCGACGCCCTGGACGAGCAGACCGTGATCGTTCCCGGCACCGGCACCCTCGACATCGTGGTCCCTTCCCTGGCCCGCTCGCTCGCCGCTGTCCACGAACAGCGCCGGGCCCTGGAAGCCCAGATCAACACCCTGCTGGAGGCCCACCCTCTTTCCCAGGTCCTGACCTCGATGCCCGGCGTCGGCGTCAGGACCGCCGCAGTCCTGCTGACCACCGTCGGCGACGGCACCAACTTCCCCACCGCCGCCCACCTCGCCTCCTACGCCGGCCTCGCCCCGACCACCCGGCAATCCGGAACCTCGATCCACGGCGAACACGCACCCCGAGGCGGCAACCGACAACTCAAACGCGCGATGTTCCTGTCCGCCTTCGCCTGCATGAACGCCGACCCGGCCTCCCGCACCTACTACGACAAGCAACGCGCCCGCGGCAAAACCCACACCCAAGCCCTCCTCCGCCTCGCCCGCCAACGCATCAGCGTCCTGTTCGCCATGCTCCGCGACGGCACCTTCTACGAGTCCCGGACACCGAAGGACGTCGAACTCGCCGCATAACCCCACCACCCGAACCACCCCAAGCCCGACAGGGATGCCTTGACGAACGACATAGAGGCACCCCCC
>NZ_JBHWZJ010000669.1:0-1541 GCF_042728415.1 Streptomyces sp. NPDC060198
CCGGGTCGGGCGGGTTGGACCTGGTCCCCACAGGCCCGGAGGACCTGGTCCGTACGAGGCCCGGAGAACCTGGTCCGTACGAGGCCCGGAGAACCTGGTCCGTACGAGGCCCGGAGGACCTGGTCCGGACGGGACCATGCGGCCTGCTCCGCACGGGACCATGCGGGGAAAGGCGGGGATCAGGCCCCGGCGTCCTCCGCGGCCTTCCGTGCGATGTCCGTACGGTGCTGGGAGCCGTCGAGCCGGATGCGGCCGAGGGCCGTGTAGGCACGCTCGCGGGCTTTGCCGAGGTCCGGGCCGGTCGCCGTCACCGACAGGACCCGGCCGCCCGCGCTCAGGACCGTACGGCCGTCCGCCTTGGTCCCGGCGTGCAGGACGTACGCGTGCGGGGCGTCCTGGGCCGCCACGTCGGCGAGACCGTCGATCGGGTCGCCGGTGCGGGGGGTGTCCGGATAGTTGTACGAGGCGATGACCACCGTGACGGCGGCGTCCTCGCGCCAGTTCAGCGGCGGCACCTCGTCCAGCGTGCCGTTCGCCGAGGCGAGCAGCAGACCCGCGAGCGGAGTCTTCAGACGGGCCAGGACCACCTGGGTCTCGGGGTCGCCGAAGCGCGCGTTGAACTCGATGACACGCACGCCGCGCGAGGTCAGCGCGAGGCCCGCGTAGAGGAGGCCGGAGAACGGCGTACCGCGTCGGCGCAGCTCGTCGACGGTGGGCTGGAGAACCGTCTCCAGGACCTCGTCGACCAGCTTCGGGTCCGCCCACGGCAGCGGGGAGTAGGCACCCATGCCGCCGGTGTTCGGGCCCTCGTCGCCGTCGAGGGCGCGCTTGAAGTCCTGGGCGGGCTGGAGCGGCACCACGGTGGTGCCGTCGGTGATCGCGAAGAGGCTCACCTCGGGACCGTCGAGGAACTCCTCGATGACGACCCGGTCGCAGGCGAGCGCATGGGCACGGGCGGCCTCGACGTCGTCGGTCACGACGACGCCCTTGCCGGCGGCGAGGCCGTCGTCCTTGACGACGTACGGGGCACCGAAGGCGTCGAGCGCGTGGTCGATCTCGTCGGCGGTGGTGCAGACGTAGCTCCGCGCGGTCGGGACGCCGGCCCCGGCCATCACGTCCTTGGCGAACGCCTTGGACCCTTCGAGCTGCGCCGCCTCACCGGACGGGCCGAAGCAGGGGATGCCGGCGGCGCGCACGGCGTCGGCGACCCCGGCGACAAGCGGCGCCTCCGGGCCGACGACCACCAGCCCGGCACCCAGTTCGGTGGCGAGGCGCGCGACGGCGTCGCCGTCGAGCGCGTCGACCGGGCGCAGTTCGGCCACCTCCGCGATACCGGCATTGCCGGGAGCGCAGTACAGAGCGGTGACCTCGGGGTCGAGGGAAAGAGAGCGGCACAGGGCGTGTTCGCGGGCGCCGCCGCCGATGACGAGGACCTTCACGGGATGCAGCCTAACCGCCGGGGGCGCGGCGCCTCGACGGCCGCCGGTCCGTGGACGGGAGGCTCCGGCGGCCGGGGTGCGCTCCAGACGCCCGGAGGGGCC
>NZ_JBHWZJ010000670.1:0-1514 GCF_042728415.1 Streptomyces sp. NPDC060198
GGGCGAAACCGACCGCCGGGCCGTCGCGTCCTCCCTCACCGGGAGGGGCGGCGGCCCGGCGGCGTTCCCGCCCCGCGACCGGACCGCCAGACCCGTACGGAAGGATGTGCTCATGACATCTCGCGCGCGACTGCACGGCTTGTGGCCCGCCCTGCTGGTCCTCACCCTCGTCGGCTGCGGCACCGAGCACGCCGTGGCGGGGGCCGAAGTCCCGGAGGGCGTAGCGGACAACGCCGAGCTGGAGGCGCGGGCGACGGCGCTCCAGACCCGGACCGACCGCGTGTACGTCACCGAGGTGCCCGGCTACACCCTGGCCACGCAGTCGGTGGGCGTGCTGGGCGACGACGGCTTCGGCAGCTCCTACACGGACAAGCACGGACACGTGATCCAGCTCGGCGTGGAGCGCGCAGACTACTCCCCCGCCGACTGCGGCAAGAAGCCGGTGAGCGACGGCTCGGCCGGGTACACCGTCTGCGAGCGCGAGGGCGAGCGCTGGTACAGCGAGACCGCCCTCGGCCGCGCCTACGCCCGCACCATGGGGGATCTCGTGGTGACGGTGAGCGCCGAACTCGCCGCCGCGGACCGGGACACCCTGCGCGCGGCTGCCGACGCGGCCCACCGGGCGGACGACGCGGAGCTCGACACCGTCCTCCCGCCACTCGGCCAGGCCCCCGGGTCGCAGCCCATCGAGCGCGGCGACCTCCCGCCGGAGGGCGACGGCGCCCCGGACAACCACGTGGGCGCGAGCGGTTGAGCCCTGTCCGCACCGGGCTGTCCCCCGAGCCCGTGGACCACGCAGAATGGCGGTCATGGACCTGACGATCAGAAGGGCCGAGACCGAGGAGTACGCGCTCCTCGGCGAGATCACGGCCCAGGCGTACCTCGGTGACGGCCTGTTGGGCGGAGGCGAGGGCGACCCCTATCTGGACCGGCTGCGGGACGTGGCCGGCCGGGCCGCCGTGGCGGAGGTGCTGGTGGCCGTGGACGACACCGGCGCCGTCCTCGGCGGGGTGACCTACGCCCCGCCCGGCAGCCCCATGTGCGACGTCGCGGCGGCGGACGAGGCGGAGTTCCGGATGCTGGCGGTGGGCAAGGCCGGGCGCGGCCGGGGAGCCGGGGAAGCCCTCGTACGTGCGTGCGCGGATCGGGCCCGGGCCACGGACGGCGTCACCGGGCTCGCTCTCTCCACCCAGCCCGCCATGACCGGGGCGCACCGGATCTACCACCGGCTCGGCTTCGCCCGTACCCCGGAACGCGACTGGTCCCCGGTGCCGGGCCTGACCCTGCTCACCTACCGGCTGGACCTGGTCCCGGCCCCGGCGGGCTGACCCGGTCCGTCCTCCGGTCGGGCCGGGAACGCGTCCCGCGGCGACCTCCCGCCGGAGGGCGACGGCGCCCCGGACAACCACGTGGGCGCGAGCGGTTGAGCCCTGGCCAACATGTGGCTGGAACCGCTACGCCCCCCGCCGCCCGGCCCGCGTCATCGCGCACACCTGCCTCCGCGCCCACACCCC
>NZ_JBHWZJ010000671.1:0-1502 GCF_042728415.1 Streptomyces sp. NPDC060198
CCCTGAGCCCCGCACCGTCCGGGGCACTTCACCACCCCGTACGCCCGCCTTCTGCGGCCGATGAGGGGACCGGGCGCACCGCCGGACCGTCAAATGCCGCAATCCGGGTCACTGTCGGGCGATATTGAGGTGTACCCGCCCGCCCCGCAATGCGTCCGCCCGCCGCGCGCCCGTCCCGCCGCCGTCCGCCCGTGTGCGGCACGCCCCCTGCGGCCCTCGCCGAAGATGTTCGCTCCCCGGGCCCGCGCGAGCGCAGAACCTGCGGCCCGGGCCGCGCCCGTCCGCAGGCCGGACAATGGATTGGACAAGGTGGGCAGGGACATACGCATCATGGGGCGGCAAAGGGCCGCACCGTACCCGCCCACCAGGGACGACCGGGACAGCCCCCAGGGCCGCACACACGTACAGAGGAGTCTTCCGTGAAGGTCGGAATCGTCGGCGCCACCGGTCAGGTCGGCACAGTCCTGCGCAAGATCCTGGCCGAGCGGAAGTTCCCGGTCACCCAGCTGCGGCTGTTCGCCTCCGCGCGCTCGGCGGGCTCCACCATCGACTTCGAAGGCACCGGGGTCACGGTCGAGGACGCCTCCACCGCCGACTACACGGGCCTGCAGATCGTCATCTTCTCCGCCGGCGGCGCCACCTCCCGGGCACTGGCCGAGAAGGTCGCCTCCCAGGGCGCCGTAGTGATCGACAACTCCTCCGCCTGGCGCATGGACCCCGAGGTCCCGCTGGTCGTCTCCGAGGTCAACCCGAAGGCGGCGCTGAACCGGCCCAAGGGCATCATCGCCAACCCGAACTGCACCACGATGGCCGCCATGCCCGTGCTGCGCCCCCTGCACGACGAGGCGGGCCTGGAGGCCCTCACCGTCGCCACCTACCAGGCGGTCTCCGGCTCCGGTGTCGCCGGTGTGTCCGAACTGCACGGCCAGGCGTCCAAGGTCGTCGCCGACGCGGACAAGCTGACCCACGACGGCGGGGCGGTGGACTTCCCGGAGCCCGGCGTCTACAAGCGCCCGATCGCCTTCAACGTGGTGCCGCTGGCCGGCTCGATCGTGGACGACGGTTCGTACGAGACGGACGAGGAGCAGAAGCTCCGCAACGAGTCCCGCAAGATCCTCTCCATCCCGGAGCTCAAGGTCTCGGGCACCTGCGTGCGCGTGCCGGTCTTCTCCGGCCACTCGCTCCAGATCAACGCCCGGTTCGCCCGGCCGATCAGTGTCGAGCGCGCCGTGGACCTGCTCAAGGACGCCGAGGGCGTCGAGCTCTCCGAGATCCCGACCCCGCTCCAGGCGGCCGGCAAGGACCCCAGTTACGTGGGCCGCATCCGGGTCGACGAGACGGTCGAGCACGGTCTCGCGCTCTTCGTCTCCAATGACAACCTCCGCAAGGGCGCGGCCCTGAACGCGGTGCAGATCGCGGAGCTGGTGGCGGCGGAGCTGAACGGCTGATCCGACGGGAACGGTCGGACACGACCGTGGGGGGCGGCCACCGGTGACCACCGG
>NZ_JBHWZJ010000672.1:0-1499 GCF_042728415.1 Streptomyces sp. NPDC060198
GGACCGGCCGCCGGGGCTCCGTGTTGTCGAAAATGCCCGGTACGAACGCCCGAAGCGGCCCGGAACGGCCCGGACCGGAGAAATCCAGCCGTGCTGAGTGCGGACAGCCGGGCCGCCGGTCGCCTAGATTGGCGGGGTGCAGGGCGGGCGCTGCCCGCCCCAGGAAACTGTGGACGATGCCCGGGGGGCCCACCCCCTCGCAGGCATCAGGTGGAGGAGGCGCTGTGAGCAGCGACCCGTGGGGCCGTGTCGACGAGACGGGCACCGTGTACGTGCGTACTGCCGAGGGCGAGCAGGTCGTCGGATCGTGGCAGGCCGGTACGCCCGAGGAGGCGCTGGCTTATTTCGAGCGCAAGTACGAGGGCTTGGTGGTCGAGATCGGCCTCCTCGAAAAGCGGGTGAAGACCACCGATCTCTCGTCGAAGGACGCGACGGCGGCGATCGACCACCTGCGGACGCAGGTCGACGAGCACCATGCGGTGGGCGACCTCGAAGCGCTGCGCACCCGGCTGGACGCGCTCGTCGCGACGGTCGACTCGCGGCGCGAGGAGCGCAAGGTCCAGAAGGCGAAGCAGACCGACGAGGCCAAGCAGGCCAAGGAGAAGCTGGTCGCCGAGGCCGAGGAGCTGGCGCAGAGCGAGCAGTGGCGCTCCGCCGGTGAGCGGCTGCGGGCTCTCGTCGACATCTGGAAGGGCCTGCCGAGGCTCGACCGCAAGTCGGACGACGAGCTGTGGCACCGCTTCTCGCACGCCCGGTCCGCGTTCTCCAAGCGCCGCAAGGCCCACTTCGCCTCGCTGGACGCCCAGCGCGAGGAGGCCCGCAAGGTCAAGGAGAAGCTGGTCGCCGAGGCCGAGTCGCTCTCCGGGTCGAAGGACTGGGGCGACACCGCGGCCCGGTACCGCGACCTGATGACGGAGTGGAAGGCCGCGGGCCGCGCCCAGCGCGAGGCCGAGGACGAGCTGTGGAACCGTTTCCGCGGCGCGCAGGACGTCTTCTTCGCCGCCCGGGGCGAGACCTTCGCCGAGCGGGACGCGGAGCAGGGCGAGAACCTCAAGCTCAAGGAGGAGCTCGCCACCGAGGCCGAGAAGCTGGTGCCGGTGCGGGACCTCAAGGCGGCCCGTGCCGCCTTCCGGTCCATCAACGAGCGCTGGGAAGCGATCGGTCACGTGCCGCGCGACGCCCGGCCGAAGGTCGAGGGCCGGGTGCACGCCGTGGAGCGGGCGCTCCAGGAAGCCGAGGAGTCGGAGTGGCGCCGGACCAACCCCGAGGCGCGTGCGCGTGCCGCGGGGCTGACCGGCCAGCTCCAGGCCGCCGTGGACAAGCTGCGCGGTCAGATCGACACCGCCCGCGCCTCGGGCAACAACGCCCGTGCCGACAAGCTCTCCCGCGAGCTCGAAGGCCGCCAGGCGCTGCTCGACCAGGCCCTGAAGGGCCTGGAGGAGTTCGGCGGCTGACGGCCCGACCGGTCCGGTAGGCAACGAGAAGGGGCTCCCGTACGC
>NZ_JBHWZJ010000673.1:0-1470 GCF_042728415.1 Streptomyces sp. NPDC060198
CGGGGTGGAGATGATCTGGGCGACGTCGCCGCGGGCGAACACGTCGGTCTGCGGCGGGTTCTCCTCGTCGGCGTTCTTCGGGCCGCCTCCGAGGGCCTGGAGCTTCTTGTAGAAGTCCATGCCCCTCAGCGCCTCGGGAGTGTCCAGGGCGCCGACCCAGTCCCCGTCGTCCCCCTCGGCGAGTTCGCCGCCCTCGTCCCAGATGAACCCGGCGAGGACGTACCAGTTCTGCCCCGCGAGGTAGATGCCCTGGTTCCCGTCCGCGTCCAGGAGTTCGGTGTCGGCGATCCACTGCTCGCGGTTCTTCGGCGGGGTGTCGATCCCCGCCTGCGCGAAGAGGTCCTTGTTGTAGATGACCACCCGGTTGGCCGCGTACCAGGGGATGCCGTACTGCACGCCGTTGATGCTGCCCGGTTCGGCGAGGCCCGGCAGCCAGTCCTCGCTGCCGAGGTCGCGCATGGACTCCAGGGTGAGATCGCGCAGACCGCCGCTCTCCGCGTACTGGGCCACCTGCGTGTTGCCGACCTCGATGACGTCCGGGGAATCGCCGCCCTTGAGGGCGGACAGCACCTTGGGTCCGATCCCGCCCCATTCCTGGAACTTGAACTCCAGCTGGACAGATGTGTGTTCCGCCTCGTAAGCGGTGGTGAACCTGTCCAGGAACTCGGTCGATGCGCTGCCCTTCATCAGCCAGACCGTCACCGTCTCGTCCCCTGCGGCGGACGGGGACAGATAGCCGCATCCTCCGAGGGCGACGGACGAGACGAGTGCGATGGCTCCGGCAAGAATCCGGTTCTTCACGAGCGTCACCTTCTGCGAAACAGCACGACGGAAAAAATGACCCGGTGTGGGGGGACGCGGGCGGTGCTCGCACGGGTGTGTGGCTGGATTTTGGTATGGACCATTGAGCAGGTCAAGGCCTGCCCGTCGCCCGGGCGTGGTCGGCCGTTCCCTCGCGCACCGTCCGTGAGTGAGGCACGGTGGAGACACGAAGGGAGACATACGATGTCCAATCACACCTATCGGGTCACCGAGATCGTAGGAACCTCCGAGGAGGGCATCGACGCGGCGATCCGCAACGGCATCGCCCGGGCGTCGGAAACGTTGCACAATCTCGACTGGTTCGAGATCAAGGAAGCGCGCGGACACATCGAGGACGGCCGGATCGGGCACTACCAAGTGACGCTCAAGGTCGGCTTCCGGCTCGACGGACCCTCCTGACCTGGCCCGACCTCGATCTGCCCCTCCCGCACCGACTCACCACGGCGGCGTGCCCCACACCCCGGAACCTCCCGGAACCCCGACGTCCCAGTCACCGTGCGGCACGACGAACACGACGTCGACGTACAGTCGTCGGCCGAGCTTGGTGGCGCGCACCGTCGGCGCGGGGAGGCCGAACTCCCGCTGGACGTCGTCGACGATCCCGCCGCGGCGTCCTCCAGGACACCACGGGCATCCAGCGCGGCTGAC
>NZ_JBHWZJ010000674.1:0-1437 GCF_042728415.1 Streptomyces sp. NPDC060198
CGCCGGAGTTCGTGATGATGACGTTCGCGGGCTTGATGTCCCGGTGCACGATGCCGTGCTGGTGCGAATAGGCCAGAGCCTCCAGCACACCCGAGACGATGATGAGCGCCTGCTCGGGAGGCGGCGCCTCCGCGCTGATCAGCAGCTCGCGGATGGTGCGGCCCTCGACCAGCTCCATCACGATGTAGGGGACGGTCTGACCGCCCACGACGTCCTCGCCGGAGTCGTACACGGCGACGATCGCATGGTGGTTGAGCCCTGCCACGGACTGGGCCTCGCGGGTGAACCGCGCCTTGGAAACCGGGTCCTCGGCGAGATCGGAACGGAGCAGCTTCACCGCGACGGTGCGTCCGAGACGGACGTCCTCCGCGGCGTAGACCTCCGCCATTCCGCCCCTGCCGAGGCGGTGGGTCATCCGGTAACGGCCGTCCCCGACGACGCCGCCGACGCCCCAGGAGTCGGTGCCATCCGAGACTCCGCCGCCGTTTGCTTCGGAATCGGGTGCCATCAGTCCTCGCCGTCGTATCTGTCCGCGCGTCCGCGGGTCCTCACGGTGCCTGGTACCTGCATCAGCTGAATGGGCAGCTGCATTGCCACGCCACGCTACAGCCTCCACCGCGCCCCTCGGTCCGGAGCGAAACCGGTCATCCGATCGGCCGGCGTGCCGCACGGGCACATACCGGGCAGTTCCTGTAACGCTTCCGAGACGGTTCGTGTGGTCAGGGTCACGGAAGCGGCACCTGGCTTGACGTGTCGCACCCCTCGGGCAGACTTGGCCCGTCATACGGATCTTCGCGGATTTCCGGGCACCGGCGCTCGTTGTTCACCGAAGTTTCGGAACAGATTTCCGCGATACCGCGCACACCCGCGAAAACAGGGGCCACGCGTCATCGGCGCGCCGAGGGGGAGACACGTCATGAGCCAGGACGGTTCGCACGGGCGATACGCGGGCGGAGCCGTCGCCGGTGGGCGGTACCAGCTCCGGGATCTGCTCGGTGAAGGCGGCATGGCCTCCGTCTATCTCGCCTACGACGCGGCGCTCGACCGCCAGGTGGCGATCAAGACCCTGCACACCGAACTCGGACGCGAACAGTCCTTCCGCGAGCGGTTCCGCCGCGAGGCCCAGGCCGTCGCGAAGCTCCAGCACACCAACATCGTCTCCGTCTTCGACACCGGCGAGGACGAACTCGGCGGCGCCCTGATGCCGTACATCGTCATGGAGTACGTGGAGGGCCTGCCGCTCGGCTCGGTGCTGCGCCAGGACATCGCCGCCCAGGGCGCGATGCCCGCCGACAAGGCACTCAAGGTGACCGCCGACGTGCTGGCCGCCCTGGAGACCAGCCACGAGATGGGGCTCGTCCACCGCGACATCAAGCCCGGCAACGTCATGGTCACCAAGCGCGGCGTCGTCAAGGTCATGGACTTCGGCATCGCCCG
>NZ_JBHWZJ010000675.1:0-1433 GCF_042728415.1 Streptomyces sp. NPDC060198
ACACACCCCACACCGCCCGGGCGCTGAGGGGGGGGGGGCCGCCGCAACCCCCTGGGGGCCCGGGCGCCCCGCGTCCGCCGCTCAGGCCGAGCCCGCCGCCCGTACCGCCGTGCTCGCCTTGCGGGCGGCCACCAGGACCGGGTCCCAGACGGGCGAGAACGGCGGGGCGTACCCCAGGTCGAGCGCGGTCATCTCCTCCACCGTCATCCCGGCGGTCAGCGCCACCGCCGCGATGTCCACCCGCTTCGCCGCCCCGTCGCGGCCCACGATCTGCACGCCCAGCAGCCTGCCGGTGCGGTACTCGGCGAGCATCTTCACCGTCATGGGCGCTGCGCCCGGGTAGTAGCCGGCCCGGCCCGTCGATTCGATGGTGGCCGTCACGAACCTCAGCCCGACCGCCCGCGCGTCCTTCTCCCGCAGCCCGGTCCGGGCGATCTCCAGGTCGCAGACCTTGCTCACGGCCGTACCGACCACGCCCGGGAACGTGCCGTAACCACCGCCGACGTTCGCGCCGATGACCTGGCCGTGCTTGTTGGCGTGGGTGCCGAGCGCGATGTGCCGGGTGCGCTTGGCCACCAGGTCCAGCACCTCCACGCAGTCGCCGCCCGCCCAGATGTCCTCGTGCCCCACCACCCGCATCGACAGGTCCGTCAGCAGACCGCCGTGCGGCCCCAGCGGCAGACCGGCCGCGCGGGCGAGCGCCGTCTCCGGCTCCACGCCGATGCCGAGGACCACCACGTCCGCCGGGTACGTCTCCCCTTCGGTCACCACTCCCGACACCCTGCCGTCCGGGCCGGTGCGGATCTCCGTGACGGCCGCGCGGTTCACCGTCGTGATGCCGAGGCCGTCCATCGCCTCGTGCACCAGGCGCCCCATGTCCGGGTCGAGCGTGGCCATCGGCTGCTCGCCCCGGTTCAGCACGGTCACCTCGAAACCGCGGTTCAGCATGGCCTCGGCCATCTCGACGCCGATGTAGCCCGCGCCCACCACCACCGCGCGCCGACGGCCGGGGCCCGTCCGGTCCAGTGAATCCAGCAGAGACTGGCCGTCGTCGAGCGTCTGCACCCCGTGCACTCCGGGGGCGTCGATGCCGGGCAGTGCCGGGCGCACCGGCCGGGCCCCGGTGCCGATCACCAGCTTGTCGTACCCGGTCCAGTACGCGTCACCGGTCTCCCGGTCCTGCGCCCGCACCCGCCGGCCCGCGACGTCGATCTCCGTCACCTCGGTGCGGGTGCGCAGATCGATGCCACGGGCCCGGTGCTCCTCGGGCGTACGGGCGATCAGGTCGTCGCGCTCCGCCACGTCGCCGCCCACCCAGTACGGGATGCCGCAGGCGGAGTACGAGGAGAAGTGGCCGCGCTCGAAGGCCACGATGCTCAGCTCGTCCGGCCCCTTCAGCCTGCGGGCCTGCGACGCGGCGGACATGCCCGCCG
>NZ_JBHWZJ010000676.1:0-1388 GCF_042728415.1 Streptomyces sp. NPDC060198
GTGGTGACCGGCCCGCTTCGGCGTTCTGGGGGGGGTGCTGTGTGCTGTCGCTCTACGGCGAGGAGGCTCCTCGGCAGAGGTCGGAGGCCAGAGGCCAAAGGCCAAAGGTCAGAGGTCAGAGGTCAGAGGTCAGAGGGCGACGTTCTTGTAGAACGGGGCGTCGTCCGGACCGGTGTAGTCCGGCCGGTACCAGGTCGCCGGCCGGAGCGAGCCGGGGATCGCGTCGGCCACGCCGAGCACCGAGGCGAAGAGCGCCATACGCATGGGGATCCCGGCGTCGGTCTGACGGAAGATCGCGAGGCGGGGGTCGTCGTTGAGGTCGGTCGCCAGGTCGTTGGAGCCCGGCCGGCCGTCCCTCGGCAGCGGGTGCATGACCACCGCGTCCTCCCGGCACACCCGGCTGACCAGCGCCTTGTCGATGCGGAACGCGTCGCTGTACGGCACCGGCCGGTCCGCGAACCGCTCGGTCTGCAACCGGGTCGTGTACACGAGGTCGGCGTCCTTCAGCCCGGTCTCCGGGCGGTCGCTCCGCTCGACCCGGTGCCCCCTGCTCTCGGCCAGCTCCAGCAACTCCTCCGGCATTCCGAGCGATTCGGGGGCGACACAGACGATCGTCATGCCCTCGTAGCGGGAGATCAGCTTCATCAGCGAGTGCACGGTGCGGCCGTGCCGCAGATCGCCGACCAGGGCGATCCGCCGGCCGTCCATCGTGCGGCCGGTCCGGGCGAACTCCCGGTGCAGCGCGAACATGTCGAGCAGGGCCTGCGTCGGGTGCTCCCCCGCGCCGTTCCCGCCGTTGATCACCGGGACGTTGGTGGCGGCGGCGAACTCGTGCACCGCGTCCACCTCGGGGTGCCGCATCACGACCAGGTCGCAGTACCCGCTGACCACGCGGCTGGTGTCCGCCAGCGACTCGCCCTTGGAGATCGACATGATCCCCGAGCCCGTCGTGCTGGTCACCCCGCCGCCCAGCCGCAGGAACGCGGACTCGCAACTGAGCCTGGTGCGGGTGCTCGCCTCGAAGAAGAGGCTCGCCATCACGGCGCCTTCGAGAACGCGGGTGACCTGGCGGCCCCGGGCCACCGCCGTCAGTGTGTCGGCCAGTTCGAAGAGCCGCTCGAGTTCTTCCCGGTCGAAGAGATCGCTGGAGAGAATGTGCTTTCCGATGAGCGACATGGGGATCCGACTTCCTCTGGACGCGCGGGTGGGTGGGGAGCGCCGACAGTGTACGGGTCACGCTATTGGCCCGCGGATATCGGGTTTCCGCCCCAGCCGCGTTAAACGACAGGGGCGGAAACCCCGCCGTCCACCGCCCGGCCTGGCTCTTATAAACAAATCCGAGCCCACCAGACCCACTTGTATGGGGTATGGCGTCGTCGGCGTGTAAA
>NZ_JBHWZJ010000677.1:0-1386 GCF_042728415.1 Streptomyces sp. NPDC060198
CGTAGGTGATGGAGGAGGAGCTGTAGATGCAGTACGTGCCATCGGCGCCCGAACCGGTCTCGGACGGCTCTCCGCTCGTCACCCCCTTGTACTTCTTGCAGATGTCGATGTCGCGGTCCGCGTCGTCGTAGATCGTGACGCCCGAGATCTTGGCCGTGTCCCCGTAGTTGGTGTTGATGCCCACCACGGACGTGCCCGGTGCCGTGATCCAGACGTTCGAGATCTCGACGTGGCGGCCGTACTGCGTCGAGCAGTTGCCGCAGGAGCGGTACAGCTTGCCGAAGTCGTCGACCTGGAAGTTCTTGATGACGACCGTGCCGGCGCCGTTGTGCTGGAAGACCTTGTCGTCCGCCAGCCGCGCGCCGCCGCCGTCGACCGTGGCGACCTGCGAGGAGGAGCTGCCTCGGAAGGTCGCGGCGTCCTCGCCCACGTCCTCCCACCAGACGTTCTTGAGCGTGCAGGCACCGGCGCAGTGGACGCCGTCGGCGGCGGGGGAGCCGAGGATGACGTTCTGCAGGGTGGCGCCGGCGGCGAGTTCGAACATCGCCGGCTGGTCCTCGTCCTGGCCGTCGCTGCCCAGGTCACCGGATCCGTAGAAGCGCTTCAGGCTGCCGTCGTAGGTGCCGGACACCTGGATGCTGGCCGAGACGGCCTGGCTGCCGGTGGCGGTCGGCCAGGAGGGCTTCGACCCCGAGCTGGGCGGCGTGGTGGTGGGAGGGGTCGTCGTCGGCGGGTCGGTCGGGGTCGACCCGGCCGCGGTGAACGTCCAGCGCTTGCTGGTCACCGAGTCGCAGGAGTTCTGCTGGACCAGGGTGCCGGCGCTGGTGCCGGAGTCCTTGGTGTTGAGGCACTTGCCGCCATTGCTGTTGATGACCTGGTAGATGCTTCCGCTCACCTGGGTGAGAGTCCACACCTGGGTCGCCGCCCCGCTGCAGGTCTGCTGCTCCACGGCCTTGCCGGCGCTGGTGGAAGCGTCCTTCACGCCGGCGCACTTACCGCTGTGCGAGGCGATCAGGGTGTAGCCGCTTCCGGAGGCCGTGAGCTTCCAGGTCTGCGCCGCGGTGCCCGCGCAGTTGTTCTGGGTGAGCTGGGTGCCGGCGGCGGTTCCGGCGCCCGGGACTTCCAGACACAGTCCGCTGCCGGCGTTCTTCAGGGTGTACGAGCCGGCTGCGGGTGCGGCCGAGGCCGAGCCGGTGGCGAAGAGGGCGGTGAGCGTCGCCGCTATCAGTGCGGCGACTGCGAGGAACGAGGCGGCTGCCCTGCCGCCCCGCCTTCTGGCATGCTGATTCTCCGTGCGCATTCGAGGGTCCTTTCACCGCCTGCGGCGTCCTCCGCAGGCACCAGGAAGTGTTGGTGCGGTGGTAAAGGCAAGCTCCCGGTCGGGAA
>NZ_JBHWZJ010000678.1:0-1375 GCF_042728415.1 Streptomyces sp. NPDC060198
CCCCTCGCTCCGGGGGGCGGGCCGGGGGCGAGTCAGCGGGCCCGGTTGGCCGGCTGCGCCAACTCGTCGTAGACGCTGAGCACATGGGTGATGGTGTCCTCCTCGGTGGGCCAGCCGGCGGCCTGCGACCGGCCCTCGGCCGCCAGCAGGGCGCACCGGTCCGGATCGAGGAGAAGTCCCGCGATCGCCCGGGCGAGCGCCCCGGCGTCGCCGTACGGGACGAGTTCGGCGGCGTCGCCCACGAGTTCGGGGATGCCGCCGACCGCGGTGGCCACCAGCGGCGTCCCGGCGCGGAGAGCTTCCTGCGCGAGGCGGGAGCGGGCTTCCCATCGGCTGGGGATCACCACGAGGTCCGCCGCCGCGACGAGTTCGGCGATGTCGTCCCGGGCGCCGATCAGCCGGACGGGCAACCGTTCGCTCTTGACGCGGCGTTGCAGGGCGGCCCGCTCGCGCCCCTCACCGGCGACGACCACCTGGGGCACCGGGTCCAGTCCGCCCAGCAGCCGGGCGGCGTCGAGCAGGAGACCCCACCCGTGACGCGGCATCAGGTTGCCGGCCGAGAGGAGCAACGGGCTTCCCACCGACCCGAGTTCGGCCCGCACCTTGTCGAGGTGCGCGGTGTCGACGGGGTAGCGCGAGACCGGTGCGGCGACCGGCGCCAGCCGGGCGTCCCTGGCTCCCCTGCGGCGGGCCCGGTCCACGAGATCGGAGGAGGTGCCCAGCAGGACGGCCGCCGCGCGGGCCGCCCGTACCTCCAGCAGGTGCCGCACACGCCGACGGGCGCCCTCGGCGTGGCCCCGGCCGTGCCAGGTCACGACCAGCGGGGTGCGCAGGCCGCCGAGTGCGGCGGCGGCGCGGAGGGCCGCGTGCGGGCCGTGCGCGTGCACGACGTCCGCGCCGAGGCAGGCGGAGCGCAGCGCGGCCATGGAGACGGGGTCGCCGCGCCGGGGCACCGCCGCGAAGCGGGCGCCGGTCGCGGAGAAGCCGTGGACCCGGTCCACGGCGGCGGGCGCGCAGACGGTGACGTGCACCCCGCGCGCGATCAGCCCGGCGGCGAGGGATCCGACGTGGGCACCACTGCCGGCCCCGCCGCCGCCCAGGACCTGCACCGTTCGCAGCTGTGACACGTTGATTGGCTCCCGGACTTCCCGTGTCGGTGAGGGTTGCGCGCCACGACGGCACAGACCCAAGGATGCCAGTCCGCAGGGGTGTTACGGACCGCCGGAACGTTGCTGCACCCCGGTGGGAGGACAACCGGCCGTTCCGTACCACTCGCACGAGTGACGACGATGGCGCGAAATCGCTGCTGGGTGCGGCATGCGTGCGGGGTCGGCCGGGCGCCGCGTCGGCCACCGGCGGCCGACGCGGCGGGTAC
>NZ_JBHWZJ010000679.1:0-1370 GCF_042728415.1 Streptomyces sp. NPDC060198
GGCGGGTGGCGCCCGGCCGCACCGCCGTCCGGTGCCCGTGGGTGTTTCGACCCGGGGGATGCGTCCGCCGGAGCCCCGGTGCCGTAACCTCGAAAGCTGTAGCCCGCCGATTTCCGGGCCTCGATCCACACCTTGGGGATGCTCAGCGCATGACTGCGATTTCTCTCGGAATGCCGGCCGTTCCGATCAAGCTCGCCGACCGACGCGTCAGCCGTCAGATCCAGGTGGGATCGGTGGCCGTCGGCGGGGACGCTCCCGTCTCGGTGCAGTCGATGACGACGACGCGCACCTCGGACATCGGTGCGACGCTCCAGCAGATCGCCGAGCTGACCGCCTCCGGCTGCCAGATCGTGCGGGTGGCGTGCCCCACGCAGGACGACGCCGACGCGCTGGCCACCATCGCCAGGAAGTCGCAGATCCCGGTCATCGCCGACATCCACTTCCAGCCCAAGTACGTGTTCGCCGCCATCGACGCAGGCTGCGCCGCGGTCCGGGTCAACCCGGGCAACATCAAGCAGTTCGACGACAAGGTCAAGGAGATCGCCCGCGCTGCGGGCGCGGCGGGCACCCCGATCCGGATCGGCGTGAACGCCGGCTCCCTCGACGCCCGGCTGCTGAAGAAGTACGGCAAGGCCACCCCCGAGGCCCTGGTCGAGTCCGCCCTCTGGGAGGCGTCCCTCTTCGAGGAGCACGGCTTCCGGGACATCAAGATCTCGGTCAAGCACAACGACCCGGTGGTCATGATCAACGCCTACCGGCAGCTGGCCGCCGCGTGCGACTACCCGCTGCACCTCGGCGTCACCGAGGCCGGCCCGGCGTTCCAGGGCACCATCAAGTCCGCCGTCGCCTTCGGTGCGCTGCTCTCCGAGGGCATCGGCGACACGATCCGCGTCTCCCTCTCGGCCCCGCCGGCCGAGGAGGTCAAGGTCGGCCTCCAGATCCTGGAGTCCCTCAACCTCAAGCAGCGCCGCCTGGAGATCGTCTCCTGCCCGTCCTGCGGTCGCGCCCAGGTCGACGTGTACAAGCTCGCCGACCAGGTCAGCGCCGGCCTCGAAGGCATGGAGGTGCCGCTGCGCGTCGCCGTCATGGGCTGCGTCGTCAACGGCCCGGGCGAGGCCCGCGAGGCCGACCTCGGTGTCGCCTCCGGCAACGGCAAGGGCCAGATCTTCGTGAAGGGCGAGATCATCAAGACCGTCCCCGAGTCGAAGATCGTCGAGACCCTCATCGAGGAGGCGCTGAAGATCGCCGAGCAGATGGAGAAGGACGGCGTCGCCTCGGGCGAGCCCCAGGTCGCCGTCAGCTGACCACCGGACCTGGCCGGGGCGTACCCGACCGCCGGCCGTACCCTCCGCGCCCCGCCAGGACGACAC
>NZ_JBHWZJ010000680.1:0-1340 GCF_042728415.1 Streptomyces sp. NPDC060198
GGACTGGACGTTGATGAGGGAGAGGTGGTGACCGACCACGTCGTGGAGTTCGCGGGCGATCCGCAGCCGTTCCTGGGTGGCGGCCCGTTCCTCGGTCTCCCGGGCGCGGGCGAGGTGGCGGTGCGGCGGTTCGGCCGGGTCAGTGCGGCGGCGGTCCGCTCCGGGTGCGGGCGGGTGCGCCGGCCGCACCGCCCGAGCCCTCACCGGCGTCCTCGCCCGTGAGGTAGGCGGAGACGACGACGTTGGCGGAGTAGGTGCGGGCGGCCCGGTCGTACGTACCGCCGCAGGTGATCAGCCGGAGCTCGGCGCGGCCGTCCTGGCGCGGCCCGTAGGCCTTCTGCGCGTCGAAGCGTTCCCGGGTGACGACCTGGACGTCGTCGACGGTGAACTCGGCGACCGTGCCGTCGGCCCGGGTCACCAGGATCTCGGCGCCCGGCCGGGTCGCACTCAGTCCGTAGAAGACGGCGGGCTCGGTCTCGGTGTCGACGTGGCCGACCATGATCGCCGCCCCCGCGGTGCCGGGTTCGGCGCCGCCGTCGTACCAGCCGACGGCCCCCGGGGTCGCGAACGGGGGCGGATCGACGGCTCCGTCACCGTCGAGGCCGCGTCCGACGACGGGGGCGTCGACGCCCACGGACGGGATCGCGATCCCGCGCGGCGGCGACGCGTCCAGCGGATCGTGCGCCGGGGGCAGCGGCATCCCGAGGGGGCGGCCGACCGCCGCGACGTCGCCGGTGGTCGGCGCGGAGCTGCCGCCGGGTCCTGCGGTGGCGTCGCGGCCCCAGAGCCAGAGGCCGAGCAGGAGCACGGCCCACGCCACTCCGGTGAGCAGCCGCCCGGTACCTGCCGGGCGAGCGGGGGCGGCCACGTCAGTCCGCGGCCGGACGGCGGCGGCGTGCGCCGCGGAAGGCCGCGGTGGCCGCCGCGACGGCGGCGAGCGCCAGCCCTGCCACCACGTGGCGGACCCCCGGCCCGTCGGAGTCCTCGGCCTGCTCGGCGAGTACGGCGGTGCCGCCGCCACCGGCACGGACGGGGGCGACCGGGGTCGGCCGGACGTGGTGGACCACGGTGACGGTGCCGGTGGCCCGGCCGCCTTTGCCGTCCTTGCCCTCGCAGAACAGGGTGACGTCGTACCGGCCGGCCTCGGCGCCGGACCGGATACGGGCCTGGGCGCGCAGGCCCTTCCCGTCGGCGGGGGTGAACCGCACCGAGGAGACGAACGCGTCGGATTCGCCGACGCCCTCCTCGCCCTTGCCGCAGGCGTCGGACCAGAGCTCGACCTCGCCGCCGGGGGCGAGGGTGGACGGGGTCACCCTGAGGGTGCCGTCGCCGTTCCGGGC
>NZ_JBHWZJ010000681.1:0-1321 GCF_042728415.1 Streptomyces sp. NPDC060198
CCGCGGTGGGTTCCGCGGTGACGGCGCCGGTGTCCGCCCTATGAGGTTGTCCGCGCGACGCCGTCTCCCCGAGTCGGACGGCGCCCCGCAGTTCGTCGCCTGGCTCAGCTTTCGGCCAGGATGTGTGAGAGCTCGGTGTCGAGGTCGAAGTGACGATGCTCGGTGCCCGGCGGAACCGCGGCGTCGGTCCTCTTCAGGAACGACTCCAGGGCCCGCGCCGGGGCTTCGAGCAGGGCCTCTCCCTCCGGAGAGCTCAGTGCGATGCAGACGACGCCTTGGCCGTGACTACGAGATGGCCAGACGCGGACGTCTCCGGTGCCGGTGGGCCGGTGCAGCCCCTCGGCAAGGAGGTCACGGGCGAAAACCCACTCGACCGTCTCCTCCGCTCCGGTGTGGAAGGTGGCGTGCACGGCATAGGGATCGGCCGTGTCATACCGCAGGCCCGCGGGTACAGGCAGTGAGGACTCGCTCGACACAACGAGGCGCAGGTGCAGCTCGCAGCTGACCGTGGTGTTCATAAGCGCCAGGGCCTTTCGCTCAGTGTGCGCTCGGGGATTCGCACGTCGGCGAAATCGACATGCCACCTACGGTGGCGTTGTAAACCCCTCTGACCGTTTTGTGATTCTTTGGGTCCCTCGTACAGCGGTGTGTAACTTTCCGTCATGCACCCATTCCAGTGACGGAGAGCGGTCGGGTAGGTTGAGCTCCATGAATGCGCAGAGTGACGAGCGGGGCGGGGTCGCGCGGGTCGCGGAGCCGGATTCCGTGACGGGGGACGAGACAGGTCCGGAGCGTGAGCTGGGGTCACGCGCGCCGGCGTTCATCAAGGCGTCGAAGCCTCTCCACGTGAGCTGGCAGGTGGGCGTCTTCGCTGTGGGCCTCGCCGTCGTGGCGGCGGGGGTCGCGATGCTGGTGCTCCCCGGGCCGGGGTGGTTCGTGATCTTCGGGGGCATGGCGATCTGGGCGACCGAGTTCGTCTGGGCGCAGCTCGTGCTCCGCTGGACCCGGCGGAAGGTCACCGAGGCGGCGCAGAAGGCGCTCGATCCCAAGGTGCGACGCCGCAACATCCTCCTGACCGCGGCCGGCCTGGTGATCGTCGCGGTCCTGGGGGCGGTCTACCTCTGGCGGTTCGGCCTCAGCCTGCCGTGGAACGTCAGCGAGTGAGGGCGGGGTGGTCCAGGAGCACCGCTGACATGCGGTAATGTTTGCGGTGCGCCCGGGCGATTAGCTCAGTGGGAGAGCGCTTCGTTCACACCGAAGAGGTCACTGGTTCGAACCCAGTATCGCCCACCCGGACGGAAGGCCCGAGAGACCGCAAGGT
>NZ_JBHWZJ010000682.1:0-1317 GCF_042728415.1 Streptomyces sp. NPDC060198
GTCACCACGACCGCCGCCCCGGCCGTCGGTGTTTTCGGGCGCGGGCGGGCACCGGCACGGCCCCCGGCGACGGTCCGCCGACCACCGGGCATCGGGACCACGCGATTCCGCCATCCCGTGTTGGCCGTCTGTTCCGGCTCCCCTGGGCCGCGTGTCGCTCCCCTGCCGGAGGCGCCCACCTCACCTGTCTCACCCCGGATCCGGCACGCCCACCCGACATACGACGGATTGAGGTCTTCCGGCCGTGAACAGCTGAACCCTCCTCACCAGTTCGGCTTCCCGGCGCATGCTGCGGCCGATCGCCGAGCTCATCGACCAGCGCGTCGACCGGCGGATCCGCTCCTCGACCGCCGAGCGGGACTCCCTCGCAGAGGCGCTCGAGCAGATGAAGCGAGCAACAGCTCACCCTCGACCTGCTGCTCGACGACCGTGGCCGCGGTCTTTCGCGGGTGGTGAGCCCCGGGCCCCTGAAGCGCATGCGGGCGGAGGTCGCGGAACTCGCCGGGAACCGGCAGGCCGCCGCCCGCAATGTCGCCACCGCGTTCCGGCTGCTGGTGGCGCTGGAGTCGCTCGGCGTCGGCCGGATCGCAGGCGGCACCATGAACATCTGTGCCAAGCTCGGGACGATTCCGCTGCTCGACCCGCCGAACGACGAGATCCTGGAGATCGGCACGCTCTACGGCATGTTCTCCACGGGGCTGATCCGGATGATGGAGCGCGCCGGGCGCAGCCCCCGCGTGACCATCGTGGACCCCTTCGCCGGTGTGCAGCTCCAGCCCGGCACCCCTGAGCGACCCGACCCCTCCGGTGCCCCGGTCGACGAGCATGCCGTCCGCACCGACGTCGCCCTGGCCGGCCCGGCGGGCGCTGCCGCCCGGATCCAGCGGGGCTACTCCGAGGACCCCGAGACCCGCGCGGCCGTCTCGGACCGCACTCACGGCGTGATCGTCGTCGAGGGCGACCACTCGGCCGAGGGCGTCGCCGAGGACCTCGAATGGGCGGAGGAGATCGCCGCCCCGGGCGCGATCGTCGTCCTCGACGACTTCGGTGACCCCAAGTGGCCGGGCATCGAGGAAGCGCTGAACAAGCACCTCACGGGCACCACCCGCTTCACCTTCCTCGGCAAGGCATCGCACTCGGCGTTCCTGCGCGCTTCCTGACAGACGCCCCGTCTGCCGCCCGGCACCGCCGGGACGGCGGACGGTCGCCCCGGCGGGAGGCCCGACGCGGCGAGCGCCGCGCGCCGGGCGCCGCGCGCCGGGCGCCGCGCGCCGGGCGCCGCGCGCCGGGTCAGCGGTTCCGCAACCCGGCCAGCCT
>NZ_JBHWZJ010000683.1:0-1306 GCF_042728415.1 Streptomyces sp. NPDC060198
CCCGGTGAACGTTTCCACCCACAACGCCTCAGCCCGCAACACCCCACCCATACAGGAGAAATACCCGAAGCGCAGGCTTCTGCAACACGCTTTAGTAATGAGACCCGCTCGACTTCCCTTAACTCCTCAACGCCATCGCGGCGTGCGAAGTAAGTTCCCGCTCCGACCCCCGCCCGCGTACTCGGCCCACCGCAAACTCCCTGGCACCGGCCGTGAGCCGCGTGCCAGAGTCCTCGCATGACGATTCGATACCCCCGCCCCCTCCGTCCCGGTGACCGCGTTGCCGTCACCTCTCCCTCGTCCGGTGTTCCGGAGAGGCTCCGGGGGCGGCTCGACGCCGCGGTGCGGGTGGTCGAGGCCCGGGGGTACGAGGTGGTGGTCGGGGCGTGCATGGACGGGTCCCGGCATGTCAGTGCGTCGGCGGGTGAACGCGCCGCCGAGTTCGAGGCGTTCCTGACCGACCCCGGCATCCGGGCCGTGGTGCCGCCGTGGGGCGGGGAGACGGCGATCGACCTGGTGTCGCTGATCGACTGGGACAAGGTCGCCGCGGCGGAACCGACGTGGGTGGTCGGGTACTCGGACATGGCCACGCTCATCACCCCGCTGACGCTGCTGTCCGGCACGGCGACCCTGCACGGTGCGAACCTCATGGACACGCCCTATCTCCAACCCGAGGGGCTGCTCTCCTGGCTCGACATCGTGGAGTTGGAGTCCGGGAGCGGGTTCACCCAGTCCTCGCCCGGGCGGTACCGGTCCCCCGGCTGGGACGACTGGACCGTTGATCCCGGGAAGCAGGACCTCGGCCTCGACAGGGACGGCCGGTGGACCCGGCTCGACGGCGGCACGGGGGACGTGGACGTGGCGGGGCGGCTCGTCGGGGGGTGCGTCGAGACGATCTGCAACCTGGCGGGCAGCCCGTATCTGGATGTGCGCGGCTTCGCGCGCGCCCACGCTCCGGAGGGCCTCGTGGTCTACGTCGAGGTGTGCGAGGACAACGCGCTCACCATCTGCCGCAACCTTCACGGCATGCGGCTCAACGGCTTCTTCGACCATGCCAACGCCGTTGTCGTCGGGCGCACTTCGGCCCCCGACGACGCCACCATGACCCAGTACGAGGCAGTGGTGGACGCCCTCGGCACGCTGGGTGTGCCGATCGTCGCCGATGTCGAGTGCGGCCATGTGTACCCGCACATGCCGTTCGTGAACGGTGCCCTGACCCGGGTCGTCCACACGGCCGACCGCAGTGACGTGACACAGAGACTGGTCTGAGGAGGAACCGCGCCGGGCGGGGCGGCGGGAGCACCGT
>NZ_JBHWZJ010000684.1:0-1298 GCF_042728415.1 Streptomyces sp. NPDC060198
AGGGGCGGGGCGGGTGCGTCCCAGTCGGTGTCGTCGGAGTCGGCTGCGTCGGAGTCGTCGGAGTCCTGCCGGAGACCGCGTGGGATCGGGAGCATACGGGCGGCGACCGTGTCGGTGTCAGGTCGGCTGGTGCTGTCGTCCGCCGGTCCGAGGGGTTGGGAGACGGGGTCGATCCAGGTGTGACTACGTGCGGATGAGGTGCTGGTGTTGCGGGCTTGCTTCCAGTTGCCGTTGCCGTTGCTGTTCTGGATGTCGGTGTCGCCGATGAGGGTGGCGAGGAGTTCGAGGTGGCGTGGGCGTAGTTGGGCTTGGGGGAGTGTGTCGGGTGAGGGCTCGTGGTAGTTGCCGAGGAGGCTGCCCTTGATGTCGGGGCGGTGGGGGACGGTTTCGTCCTGGTACTCGTCTCGTAGGCCGAGTTGGTGGCCGAGTTCGTGGGCGTAGTCGATGGGGTTGGCGTCGTGGTGCCAGTTGTTCTGGTCCATGACTGTGTCCTGGCCGACGAGGTCGACGGTCAGGTGGGGTGTGGTGCCGGGTGGGGCGGGTTCGACGGTGATGTGGAGCAGGTCGCCGCCGGGGAGACGGTGGCCGGGAGCGTTGTAGTACTCCTCGACTCCCTGGCGGAGTTTGTTCCATGCCGCAGTGCTGTTGCCGCCGTTGAAGCCGATGGTGATGGTGAGGTCGGTGACGGTGTCGTCGTCGTGTCGGATGCGGCGGACGTCGAAGCGGGAGGGAACGGTGAAGCGGGGGGTGCGGTCCAGCCGCATCCGGGGTCGCGTGACAGGCCCGGCGTCGGTGGGAGTGGGCCGCGTCTCCGTGAGTGCGAGGTCGACTTCGTGGAGGGCGTCGGCGAGGACGGTCGTGTGCCTTGCCAACTCCGCTCTCAGGAAGGTTTCTTCCAGTGGATCGGTGGCGGTGTCGATCCTTTGCTGGAGGTCGTCGGCGCGCAGGCCGGCGGCTTCCAGGGCTGACTCGGCTGCGTGCAGGCGTGCCCGGGCCGCGATCTCCCTCTCGCTCAGCGGCTCGTCGGTGCTCGACGGTTCATCGATCGACGCTGCCACGGTTTGCTGCGGTCGCAGCTCTCCGACCGTTCGCGTTCCGGGCTGGGGTGCTCGGGCGGAGACGGTCTGGGGTGGGGTGGGTGTGGGGGGCAGGGTGGGTGGGGTGTTGGTGCCGTGGTAGGTGATGGGTGCGCCTTCGCCCAGTGCGAGGAATTCGTTTTCTCCTTCGCCCAGGAGGAGTGAGCGGTCGGGGGTGGTGTCGGCGCGGCTTTGGAGGTAGGTGCCGAATACGTGGTGCAG
>NZ_JBHWZJ010000685.1:0-1291 GCF_042728415.1 Streptomyces sp. NPDC060198
GTGACGCACCGCCCCAGGTGGCGGTCCGTCACGCGCCGGGCGTCCGTTACTGTCGGCGGCGATGGACAAGACCCTGATCGTGACCAACGACTTCCCGCCCCGCCCCGGTGGCATCCAGGCGTTCCTGCACAACATGGCGCTGCGGCTGGACCCCGGACAGCTCGTCGTCTACGCCTCCACCTGGAAGCGGACCGAGGAGGGCGTACGGGCCACCGCCGACTTCGACGCCGAACAGCCCTTCACCGTCGTCCGGGACCGCACGACGATGCTGCTGCCCACCCCCCGGGTCACCCGCCGCGCCGCCGGGCTGCTGCGGGAGCACGGCTGCACCTCCGTGTGGTTCGGCGCCGCCGCTCCGCTCGGCCTGATGGCCCCCGCGCTGCGCCGGGCCGGGGCCCGCCGGCTCGTCGCCACCAGCCACGGCCACGAGGCGGGCTGGGCCCAGCTCCCCGCCTCCCGGCAGCTGCTGCGCCGCATCGGGGAGGGCACCGACACGATCACCTACCTCGGTGAGTACACCCGGTCCCGGATCGCCGCCGCGCTCACCCCCGAGGCGGCGGGCCGCATGGTGCAACTCCCGCCCGGCGTCGACGAGAAGACCTTCCACCCGGCGTCCGGCGGCGACCGGGTCAGGGCCCGGCTCGGGCTCACCGACCGGCCCGTGGTCGTCTGCGTCTCCCGGCTGGTGCCGCGCAAGGGCCAGGACACCCTGATCCTCGCGATGCCCGCGATCCTGGCGCGCCACCCCGACACCGTGCTCCTGATCGTCGGCGGCGGCCCGTACGCCGAGGATCTGGAGAAGCTCGCCGCCGAGACCGGGGTGAGCCGCTCCGTGCGCTTCACCGGCTCCGTGCCCTGGGAGGAGCTCCCCGCGCACTACGGCGCCGGCGACGTCTTCGCGATGCCCTGCCGGACCCGGCGCGGCGGCCTCGACGTGGAGGGCCTCGGCATCGTCTACCTGGAGGCTTCCGCGACCGGGCTGCCGGTGGTGGCGGGTGACTCCGGCGGGGCGCCCGACGCGGTCCTGGACGGCGAGACCGGCTGGGTGGTGCGCGGCGGCGACGCCGAGGACACCGCCGACCGGATCGTCACCCTGCTCGGCGACGCGGAACTGCGCCGCCGGATGGGGGAGCGGGGGCGTGAGTGGGTCGAGGAGAAGTGGCGCTGGGACCTGCTCGCCGCGAAGCTCCGCACGCTGCTCTGACCGGTCGGCGGTCCACGTGCCGGGCTCTCCGCATGCGGGTGGTCCGCGTGATGGGCGGTCCGCAACGCCGCCGGGCCCGTACGCGAT
>NZ_JBHWZJ010000686.1:0-1261 GCF_042728415.1 Streptomyces sp. NPDC060198
CGCACGTCGCGTGCCCGGCCTTCGCCGTTCGCCCGTCCGGGGTCAGGTCCTCTGTTTGCCGTGGCCTCGGATCGACTGCCAGACGACGTCACCGACACCGACCACCGCCACCGCGCCGATCAGCTGGAGCACGTGCCGGATCCAGTCGATGCCCTTGGTGTCCTCGACGCCGATCCATGCCGCGACGGCGTTCCCGAGGATGCTGCCGATGATGCCGAACACGGCCGTCAGCCACAGAGGGATGTCCTGCTTGCCCGGCAGGATCGCCTTCGCGATCAGCCCCAGCACCAGGCCCACGATGATCGCCCACAACCAGCTCATACCGCCTCCTCGAACTGCGCATCATGCGCATATGCGCTCAAGTCTCGTGTGCGGGGACTTGTGGTGCACGTCGGGCGCTTCCGTCCGGGCGGAACGCGGGGCCGGAAGGCGTGCGGCCGGCCCACCCGGTCTCGTTCGCGGAGCGTGCCGGGCGTACCTTGGGAGCGGTCCGGTCCGAGGCGTCCGGCACAGCGAGCAGGCGGTGGGAACATGATGGGCAAGCGCGACGACGCGGAGGTCTTCCGGATCACGGGGGCCCGGCAGGGACTGGCCGACGACGTGCGCGGCCGGCAGCGGCGGTACGTGATCTCGATGTCCGTGCGGACGGTGTCGGTGATCCTCGCGGCCACCCTCTGGAACGTCGAGCGGCACATCTCGATGGTGGCGCTGGCCCTGGGTCTGCTGCTGCCGTACGTGGCGGTGGTCATCGCCAACGCGGGCCGGGAGAACGTCCCTTCGCTGCCGTCCACCTTCCTGCCCGCACCCGTGCGGCCTGCTCTGGAGCCGGGGTCCGGGGCGGAAACCGGCGCCGGGAACCACACCGGAACGGGTGCGGACGGCGCCTTCGGCACGGACGGTCGCACCCGGTATCCGCACGAGCACGGATGAGCTTCACCGTCGGGCGAAGCTCATGAAAACCTCAGCTCAATCATGAAGTTCGGGTGCACCGCGACAGGGTGTGCGTGACATACTCCTTCATACGCTCCGCATCCCCCGTCGGAGCGAGAGACCGACGCCGAGCAGCTCCCCCCGTGGCTGCTCGGCGTCGTTTTTTCTCGCTCTCCGGACGCGCACGGAGGGCGCCGCACCGGCTGTCCTAGGGGTTGTCCCGCTATTCGTGGTGGATCAGTGCGCGGCGTCAGATGCGGTGCATCGCAAGGCGGAGGAGCGTCCGCATACTGGATGTATGCGGACGCTCCGACAACGCGGCGAGGTGCCG
>NZ_JBHWZJ010000687.1:0-1212 GCF_042728415.1 Streptomyces sp. NPDC060198
CTCCTGCCCTTCCGGTCCCGTTTCCGGTCCCGGGTCCGGTCCGGCCCTTCCGCTTCACCTGCCTCTCAGCGTGCGGAAGTCGGCGTACATGCGGATCAGGCCTTCCCGGCTGTTTCTCACGGCGAGGAACTCCAGGACCCTGGTGAACAAGTGGTCGAGGGCCCGCCGCTCCTGCTCCGGCGTCAGAGGTCCGCGCCATTCGCCGGGATCGACCTCGGGAACGGCTTCGCGGAAGATCTCCTTGTACCAGGCGAAGCTGGAGAGCTCCTGCCGCTGGACGCAGAGCCACTCCGCGAAGCCGCGGAAGAAGCCCCGGGACTGGGCCACGTCGATGCCGTTCAGCAGCATGACGGTCGGGTAGTACCGGCCGTCGAGACCGTACGTTCCCGGATTGGCGCGGATGTCCTCGATGAGGGGCTTGTCGTTCACGGGTTCCTCAAAACGGCCAGTCGATGTTCTGGGGCTTGCTCCACCTGGACTTGTACTCGGCGACGGTCTCACCGGCCCGACCGGTCCAGGCGTCGTACACCCGGCCCTCGTACACCACCACGGCGTGCCACCACCACTGGCTGTCCTGGCCCCGGTAGTAGGGAAGCTCGCCTCCCTGATTGTTCTCCAGGGTGAAGATCGTACCGCCGCCCAGACTGTCCCGGATGTTCTCGGCACACACGTCGCAACCGCCGCTGCGGGGGATCTCGGACACGTCCCGGGGGAGGCCGGGGATGTCGTGCTCACCGCAGGAACGGCCCGACGAGGCCGCCATCGGCACGGCCGAGCTCACGGACACCAGGCTCACCGACACCGTGCTCGCCCGGGCGGTCGACGCCTCGGTCACGTACGAGGCCGTTGTCGCGGACAGCGTCGTCTTGCCGAGGATCTTGCAGCCGCGCCTGAGGAGCTTCAGCCCGTCGTACGCCTTCTCCAGCGCCTTGAGCTTGGCGCCGACGAGCGCGTCCACGGCGAGGCCGCTGCAGTGCTCCAGGTCCCTCTCGCGCAGACAGGTGTCCAGTTCGGTGAGGCCGGCCAGATCCAGGGCGAATTTGGCACCCGTCTCCAGACCGGCACCGATCTCCGCGCCGTTCTCCAGGATCTGGCAGTCGATCGGGCTCTGGTAGCACCAGCGGACGTACTCCTGCGGGTCGCAGGGGACGAACGACTGCCCGCAGCGGTACAGCTCGGCGGCGCGCCTGCCGTTCTCGTTCCGTTCCTTCT
>NZ_JBHWZJ010000688.1:0-1182 GCF_042728415.1 Streptomyces sp. NPDC060198
GGTTCCGGTCCACCGGAACCTGCCCCACCTCCTTCATCCCAGAGAGACCCCGAGATGCACGCAGTGGCACCATCCCGCCGTAACCCCGCCGCCGGCCCCGTCCGCGCCGTCGCCCTCTTCCTGCTCACCGTGCTGGCGCTCGCGGGCGTGTGCACCGCTCCGGCCCGCGCGGCGGACGGTGACGTCACCTGGACGGTCCGGACGGCCTCCAACGACTTCGGGAACGACCGGTCGAGCTTCGGCTACAGCGTGAACCCGGGCGGGAAGACCGAGGACGCGATGGTCGTCGCCAACCACGGCACCACCGCGCTGACCCTCGCGGTGTACACCGCCGACGGCTTCACCACGGACAAGGGACAGCTCGACCTGCTGACCCGGGACAAGAAGTCCCGCTCCGTGGGTGCCTGGGTGCGCGCCGCGCACGGGACGGTGACGGTCGCCCCGGGCAAGACCGTCCAGGTCCCGTTCACGGTCTCGGTCCCGGACGACGCCACCCCGGGCGACTACGTGGGCGGCATCCTCACCTCTCTGGGACAGCCCGACGACGCGGAGGGCATCGCGGTCGACCGGCGTCTGGGCATCCGGATCAAGCTGCGCGTCAGCGGGGCGCTGCGGCCGAAGCTGGCCGTCGAGGACCTGCACGTCTCCTACGGCGGCTCCGCCGGTCCGTTCGGCCAGGGCGACGCGACGGTGACCTACAGCCTCCACAACACGGGCAACGCGCTGCTCTCCGGCACCCAGAAAGTCACCGTCACGGGTCCCTTCGGTACCTTCACCACCGATGCCGGCGCCGTCGCCGCACCGCCCGAGCTGCTGCCGGGTGAGCGCTGGAAAGTGACGGTCCCGGTCCACCACGTGACTCCGGCGTTCCGCCTGGCCACCACCGTCACCGTCACCCCGGTGCTCACGGACGCGGCCGGCTCCACGACCGCCCTCAAGCCGGTCGTGGCCACGGCCCACGGGTGGGCCGTCCCGTGGACCCTGGCGCTGCTGGTGGTCCTGGTCCTCGCCGCGGTCGTCGTGGCGGTCGTCCTGACCCGGCGCGGGCGCGCCCGTCGCAAGAGTCTGGAGGACGAGCGGGTGCGCGAGGCGGTGAGCCGCGCGCTGCGGGAGAAGACCGGGAAGCAGGCCTGACCGCGTCCCCCTCGAACACCGCGTCCCTGCGGCCGACGGAACCCTCTC
>NZ_JBHWZJ010000689.1:0-1179 GCF_042728415.1 Streptomyces sp. NPDC060198
GTTGCCGTTGCTGTTCTGGATGTCGGTGTCGGTGTCGCCGATGAGGGTGGCGAGGAGTTCGAGGTGGCGTGGGCGTAGTTGGGCTTGGGGGAGTGCGTCGGGTGAGGGTTGGTGGTAGTTGCCGAGGAGGCTGCCCTTGATGTCGGGGCGGTGGGGGACGGTTTCATCCTGGTATTCGTCGCGCAGGCCGAGTTGGTGGCCGAGTTCGTGGGCGTAGTCGACGGGGTTGGCGTCGTGGTGCCAGTTGTTCTGGTCCATGACTGTGTCCTGGCCGACGAGGTCGACGGTCAGGTGGGGTGTGGTGCCGGGCGGGGCGGGTTCGACGGTGATGTGGAGCAGGTCGCCGCCGGGGAGACGGTGGCCGGGAGCGTTGTAGTACTCCTCGACTCCCTGCCTGAGCTTGTTCCACGCCGCAGTGCTGTTGCCGCCGTTGAAGCCGATGGTGATGGTGAGGTCGGTGACGGTGTCGTCGTCGTGCCGGATGCGGCGGACGTCGAAGCGGGAGGGAACGCTGAAGCGGGGAGTGCGGTCCAGCCGCATCCGGGGTCGCGTGACAGGCCCGGCGTCGGGGGGAGTGGGCCGCGTCTCCGTGAGTGCGAGGTCCACCTCCCGGAGGGCGTCCGAGAGTACAGCCGTATGCCTCTCCCACTCCACTCGCAGAGAAGCCTCTTCCAGCGGATCGGTGGCCGTGTCGATTCTCTGCTGGAGGTCGTCGGCGCGCAGGCCGGCAGCTTCCAGGGCCGACTCCGCAGCACGCAGGCGTGCCCGGGCCGCGATCTCCCTCTCGCTCAATGGATCGTCGGTGCTCGACGGTTCGTCGGTAGACGCTGTCGCGGTGTCCCTCAGTGGTGACTGTCCGACCGTTCGCGTTCCGGGCCGGGGTGCTCGGGCGGAGACGGTCCGGGGCGGGGTGGGTGTGATGGGCAGGACGGGTGGGGTGTTGGTGCCGTGGTAGGTGATGGGCGCGCCTTCGCCCAGCGCGAGGAACTCGTTTTCTCCTTCGCCCAGGAGGAGTGAGCGGTCGGGAGTGGTGTCGGCGCGGCTCTGGAGGTAGGTGCCGAACACATGGTGCAGCGGTACCTTCTGTGATGTCACCCAGAATGGTCCGAGGGTGTGGCTGCTTTCGTCGGTGGGGTCTTTGTAGGGCGTGAGAAGGCTGTAGGACTCGGCGGGGCCGCG
>NZ_JBHWZJ010000690.1:0-1114 GCF_042728415.1 Streptomyces sp. NPDC060198
CGCGTACGGTGCCCGGGGCGCCGCGACCGTCGTGGCGGGGAGAGGCGGTTCGGAACGTGGCACCCGGGGCGGGGACGAGGGAGCGGCTGGCGGACGCGGCGCGGGCCGCGCTGGGCGGCGGGCGACGGCTGGCGGCGGTCGAACGGGTCACGGGCGGCAGCAAGAAGGGCGTGTACCGGCTGGTGATGGACGACGCGACGGCGGTGGTCGCCTACCTGTGGGACGAGGACGAGAACTACTGGCCCGCCGCCGAGGGCGACGACGACCTCGCCGACCCGTTCTCGCCCGGTCTCGGGCTCGATCTGTTCCGGGCCGCGCACGCGCGTCTCGACGCCCTCGGCGTCCGCGTCCCGGCGATCCGCCTCCTCGACGAAGGCGGGACCCATGGCCCGGCCGGCCTGGCGATCGTCGAGGACCTCCGGGGAGAGAGCCTGGAGGAACTGCTGGTGCGCGACCGGCATGCCGCCGGTCCGGTCCTGGACCGGCTCGCGGAGTCGCTGAAGGCGATGCGGGCCCACCGGGCACCGGCCTACGGCAAGGTGGCCGTGGTCGACGGCGGAGGAACGTCACGCGGTTCCTCGTGCGAGGAAGTGGTTCTCGGCCGTGCGCTGCGCGACCTCGCCGAGGCGGCTTCGCGGGATCCCCGGATCGCCGACGCCCGCGACCGGCTGGAAGAACGGCTGCTCGGCCTGTCGGCGGCGGTGCGGCCGCGCGCGGAGTACGCGGTCGTCCACGGCGAACTGGGCCCCGACCACGTGCGGGTGGACGCCGACGGCAACCCCGTGGTGATCGACATCGAGGGGGTGATGTACTTCGACGTCGAGTGGGAGCACGTGTTCCTGCGCATCCGCCTGCACGACGCCTACCGGCCGCTGGAGGCGGACGGGTTGGACGAGGACCGGCTCGCGCTGTACATGCTCGCCCAGCGGCTTTCGCTGACGGCGGGACCGCTGCGGCTGCTCGACGGGGACTTCCCCGACCGGGCCTTCATGACGGGCATCGCCGAGCACAACCTGGAGCAGGCGCTGGAACTGGTCCGCTGAACTCCCGCCCGCCGCGCGGCACGGGGCACACGGAAGCGGGGCCGTACGGCGTGTTCACCAACACGCCGTAC
>NZ_JBHWZJ010000691.1:0-1064 GCF_042728415.1 Streptomyces sp. NPDC060198
CGTCCGACGGGGTGTCGGACGCGCCGCCGGACCGGTCGCGCGGGCTACTTCGGGTCGCGGTTGTAGAGGGACGTGGACCAGAAGTAGCCGAGCAGGGTCAGCCCGAGGCACCAGGCGACGGCGATGAGGCCGTTGTTGCCGATCTCGGTGCCGAGCAGGAGTCCGCGCAGGGTCTCAATGGCCGGGGTGAACGGCTGGTACTCGGCGACCGGCTGGAACCAGCCGGGCATCGTGTCGAGCGGGACGAACGCGCTGGAGAGGAGCGGCAGGATCATCAGCGGCATCGCGTTGTTGCTGGCCGCCTCGACGTTCGGGCTGGAAAGGCCCATGCCGACCGCGATCCAGGTGAGGGCGAGGGAGACGAGCGTCAGGAGTCCCACTGCGGCCAGCCACTCCAGCACGGTGGCGTCCGTGGACCGGAATCCGATGGCCACCGCGACGGCGGCGACCAGGACCACGCTCATCACGCACTGCAGGACGCTGCCGAGGACATGGCCGATGAGGACCGATCCCCGGTGGATCGCCATGGTGCGGAAGCGGGCGATGATGCCCTCGGTCATGTCCATCGAGACGGAGACCGCGCTGCCGATGGTGGTTCCGCCGATGGTCAGCATCAGGATGCCGGGGACGAGGTACCTGAGGTACTCGGAGCGGTCCGCGCCGCCACCGCCGATGCCCGCGCTCATGGTGTCGCCGAAGATGTAGACGAAGAGCAGGAGCAGCATCACCGGTGTGAGCAGCAGGTTCAGCGTGAGCGAGGGGTAGCGCCGGACGTGCAGCAGGTTGCGGCGCAGCATCGTGGACGAGTCGCGCACGGCGAGGGAGAGGGTACTCATCGGACGTCCTCCTTGGGGTTGAGCTGCGGGGTCTGCTGGTCTGCCTGGTGGGGGACGCGGGTGCTGTCGGTGAGGGCGAAGAACACGTCGTCGAGGTCGGGGGTGTGGACGGTGAGTTCGTCGGCTTCGACGCCTGCGGTGTCGAGGCGGTCGAGGATGGTGCGCAGTTCGCGCTGGCTGCCGTCGCTGAGGATCTGGAGGGTGAGGGCGTCGTCGTCGCGGGCGGCG
>NZ_JBHWZJ010000692.1:0-1028 GCF_042728415.1 Streptomyces sp. NPDC060198
AGCTGGTCGGTGAGGACCGACTTGGAGTCGTGCAGGAGGCGGCCGACGAGGGTGGACTTGCCGTCGTCGACGGAGCCGGCGGTGGCGAAGCGCAGCAGCGTGGTCTCGGCCAGTGTGTCGGTCAACTGGTGTGTCGTGGTGGTCATTTAGAAGTACCCCTCGCGCTTGCGGTCTTCCATCGCGGCTTCGCTCATCTTGTCGTCGGCGCGGGTGGCGCCGCGTTCGGTGAGGCGGGAGGCGGCGATTTCGGTGATGACGGCGTCGAGGGTGGTGGCGTCGGAGTCGACGGCTCCGGTGCAGGACATGTCGCCGACGGTGCGGTAGCGCACGAGGCGGGTTTCGGTGGGTTCGGTGTCCTTGGGGCCGCCCCAGTCGCCGGCGGTGAGCCACATGCCGCCGCGGTCGAAGACCTCGCGGTGGTGGGCGAAGTAGATCTCGGGGAGCTCGATGCCCTCGCGCTGGATGTACTGCCAGACGTCGAGTTCGGTCCAGTTGGAGATCGGGAAGACGCGGACGTGTTCGCCGGGGGCGTGGCGGCCGTTGTAGAGCTGCCAGAGTTCGGGGCGCTGGCGGCGGGGGTCCCACTGGGAGAACTCGTCGCGGAGGGAGAAGACGCGTTCCTTGGCGCGTGCTTTCTCCTCGTCGCGGCGTCCGCCGCCGAAGACGGCGTCGAAGCGGTGGTGCTGGATGGCTTCGGTGAGGGGGACGGTCTGGAGGGGGTTGCGGGTGCCGTCGGGGCGTTCGCGCAGGGTGCCGGCGTCGATGTAGTCCTGGACGGAGGCGATGTGCAGGCGCAGTCCGTGGGCGGCGACGGTGCGGTCGCGGTGGTCGAGGACCTCGGGGAAGTTGTGTCCGGTGTCGACGTGCAGGAGCGTGAAGGGGATGGGTGCGGGGGCGAAGGCCTTCAGCGCGAGGTGGAGCATCACGATGGAGTCCTTGCCGCCGGAGAAGAGGATCACCGGCCGCTCGAACTCCCCCGCCACCTCGCGGAAGATGTGCACCGCCTCCGACTCCAGCGAGTCCAGGTG
>NZ_JBHWZJ010000693.1:0-1007 GCF_042728415.1 Streptomyces sp. NPDC060198
CCTCCACGCGTTTCGCAGAGAGGTGCAAATGACAGCACAGGACTCGAACGGCCGTCTTGACGACGACGACTACCCCGCCTTCACCATGGGCCGGGCCGCCGCGATGCTCGGTACCACCCAGGGCTTCCTCCGCTCCATCGGTGAAGCCCGCCTCATCACGCCCCTCCGTTCCGAGGGCGGGCACCGGCGCTACTCCCGCTACCAATTGCGCGTTGCCGCGCGGGCACGGGAACTCGTCGACCAGGGCACCCCCATCGAGGCCGCCTGTCGCATCGTCATCCTCGAAGACCAGCTCGAAGAAGCTCAGCGGATCAACGCCGAGTACCGCGAGGCCGCCGGATCGTGGACCCCGCCACCGCGGGACTGAGGCGCCCGCCCGCCCTCCGCCGGCCGCGGGCGTGCTTCCGATCCCTGGACCGCGGCGATCGTCGCTCCTTTCCCGGACACCGGCGCACGCGGCGGACGGGCCTCCGGAAGAGCTGCGCCCCCGGCGGGGCAATATCTGTCTTTGCGAGGCGAGTTTTAAGCACACCGCCGGCGAAGTGTTTTTATCCGGGCCGGTGGAGCGGAATAAACGCATCGCCCACCTGTCGCTACCGCATGCTATCGTCGAGTCCAGTTGCCGTGGTCCTAAAATTTCGAGCACCTTCGTCGACATTTCCGACAGTAGGACGCCTTTCGCGTTTCCGGTCCTTGGGACGGAGCATCACCGCGGCGACCCGGCATCCACGCGCTGCGGTTTCCGGCGTAATGCCCCAAGGAGATATGACATGGCGTCCGGCACCGTGAAATGGTTCAACGCGGCCAAGGGTTTCGGCTTCATCGAGCAGGAGGACGGCGGCCCCGACGTGTTCGCCCACTTCTCGAACATCGCCGCCGAGGGCTTTCGCGAGCTGCTCGAAGGGCAGAAGGTCACCTTCGACATCGCACCGACCCAGAAGGGTCCGACGGCCGAGAACATCGTTCCCGCCTGACGGCGACCCGCGAGACGTGGCCGGGGCCCGCTG